>NZ_PIQX01000002.1 GCF_003049085.1 Campylobacter concisus | reverse complement strand
GCAGCAAGAATTTATCGCCACTTCGTCCGTATGTGTAGCCGATCACCGCAAAGAGTGCGGCGTATGTGTTTTTATCAAGCGCTGATCCGTCACAACGGAGAAAGCCCTCTGGCGTATTTGAGTTTGAGCTATATAAAAGATAGCTTCCGACTGGTATAGCTTTTTGTAGCTCGGTTTTTAGAGCGAATTTATCATCGCTTTCGCGTTTAGTGTATGCGTCTATCTTGTCTACCACTCCGCTTTGCGCGTCTATCGAGCAAAGAATTCCCCACGCGCTATTAGCCTTATTGCGTATTTTTAAGAGATGTTTTTTGTTGTTGGACGTATCTAACCATACCGTACCGGCTTGAGCCGCCGCCGGTTCTAAATTCCCGGCGTTGCTGCTAGCTAACGCGGCTAAAATTTCGTTAGCCTGCCTCCTAAACTCTAGCCCTTGCAAATTTGCGCCTATTTCGTATTTGCTCGTTTGCATCAATATCCTTTCGCTATGTAATTAAATTCTCGCCTCACGGCCGTTCCTTTTTTATCTAAGATTTTTATCATAAATCCCTCCTTGCTTTGGTTTGTTAAAACGGCATCGTCGTCGACTAACGCGTTTATTATCGTTATCTGCGCTTTAGGGGAGACGCTAAAATTATTTTTATAACTGATTAAAATATCGCCGCTATCGTCGCTAAACGCCGAGCCGCTCTCTATAACGTCGGGCATATCTACTATTACGCTCCAGCTTCTTATAAGCGGCGTTACTAGCTCGTCACGCGTAGTTAGCTTTAATCTAAATTTAAAAGCCTTGCCTACGTACCGCCCGTCTTTAAAGTCCCTAAACTCGTTAAAGCTTACCCCGTCTACGCTTGAAGAAATTTCTACCGCGACGTCGAACGACCCGACGTTTAGCCCGTCGATATTTTGGGACGAATCTACGTTATCCAGCAAATCGAAGTTAGAGTTTAAACTAAGCCCTATCGCGTCGAATGCGGAAGAAATATCGCAAAGCTTAGCGCCCGTTAAATTTATTATTTTATCGCTCTCGTAATAGCCCGTCTTGCTTAAAACTTTTCTATCCCCGCTATAATCTTCGTCGATACTTTCGTCTAAATCTACGTTCGGCAATAAATCGAAATGATAAAAAAGCGGTATATCGGTAGCCAAAGCGAGCGAATTCTCGAATAGCTGCACGCTATCTAAACGACCGCCCCAAGTAGGCGCGTCGATACGTTCTATGACGTTTTGCGGGGCAAGCGTTTCGTCTATTATCAAAACCGCGGCGTTTTTGCTCTCGACCCTTAATCCGTAGGCGTTTATATAAAAAGCTTTTATAAGATAAGTTCCGATCGAGCTTAAGAACGCTCTAGGAGCCGTCCCTGAGTAAACGCTATAAGTGGTTTCGAATTTTAAACCTTTTCGTATTTCGTAATTTTCGCCCGTATCGCGCCAAAAAGCCAAATTCTTATTATCTTCGTATATACTATTAAAGCCCTCTACGTCCGCTAAAGGCGTAACGTTTAAATCCAAATTCGCCGCATCGCTTCTTATGCCGCTAGTATCGACCGCGATCACGCTTAATTTAGAGTTTAATTTAGTCTTAGGCATATCAAATCTATTTAAAGCCGTTTTCCCTACCAGTGCATTGTCTTCATAAATTTCAAATTCTTTAAAATCTAGCGGCGGTAAATAATCCCAGCTTAAAGCCCAAACATCCCTTAGCTCGACCGCTTTTAGATTCTCTACCGGCTCCGGCGGGTAAAGCTTGCCTAAAACCTTATAAATCTTACCCGCGCTATTGCCCGCGCCATCTTTTACCGTTATTTCGTAGGTTTCGCCCTCTTTGGCTTCAAACTCGAACGCGCTATTAAAGACCTTTATCGTTCGTTCTTCGCTAGCGCTTTTGTAAGTTACGAAATAAAACAGCGAATTGCCGCTCCAAGCTAGAGCTAGCATAGTTTTTATATTTTTGGCCGTATCGTATTTTAAATATTCGCTTATTCTTAGATTCCGTACGTCCAGCGACGAATAATCCGTAACGCTTATATTTTCCCTATCGTCGTAAATATCCTCGTTGTATTCTATCGCCGTAATATGGCGCGTAAATTCGCCCGAAGTAGCTATCTTTAAAATTCGGTATAATTTAGAAGCCTTATTAATCTCGCCGAATGCGTAGTTGTCGTATTTTCTAAAGACGCTTCCGTTTAAATTCAGCCTTAGTTTATTCGGAGCTAGGATTTCTAAAATCTCGAACTCTTTGATCTCGTTTACGTCGTTTTTGATTTGAATAGCGTATTTTACGCCGCCTACGGTATCTAAATCTCTATCTAAAATAACGAAATCCGCGCCGCTATCTTCTAGTAATCTACCGCTAAAGCCGTATTGAGGCGTATCGTGGCTAACCTTGATAATATCGCCGTATCTGCAAACTAAACTATCTTTGTCGGCTTCAAATTCTATCGTTTCGGTTAAATAGCGGTTGCAATTTAAAGTAAAGCGTCCGTAAGCTCTAGCCTGCGCCTCGTCCGTGCAGCCTACCAGCGTAACGGAGCTTTTATTGCTTACGCGCGAATTATCGGCGGCTATTTGTCCGACCGAAACGACGGAAGGCTCGTAATCTTTATTTTTATCGTAATAAGTTATCTCGATAAAATTCGCCCTATCTACCAAAGGGAGGAAATTTTGCTTAAACGTATCGCTTAAGATATTACCCATACCGAACAAAAAGCTTTGAGCGGGAATTAGCCCCGCTTTTTCTATTATTACGTCGAATTTAGAACCCGCTTGAAGCACGGACGCGCGACCTAGCAAGCTAACCGTATCTAAGGCCTTTCTAACGCTTAATTCGCTATCGAATACGATATTACATTTTAAGCTCTTTTCTTCGCAAAAATTAGCCCATTCGTTAAAACTAGGCATTATGCGCAAACTCTCCACGCCGCTATCTTCTAAAATTTTACGGCAAATATGAGAGGGATTATCGCTATTAGCCGTTACGACCGCGCTAATCCTAGGTGCTCCGCCGTTTAGCTGATCAGTCGCTAACGCCCTAATAGCTAGAAGCGCAGTTTTAGGATAAATAAAATCGTCGCTTACGGTTTCGGTTACGTATTCTAAATAACAATCGCTTGCGTAACGGCTGCCAGTATTGGGCGCGGTTTCAAATTTAGCCCTAATGTTATATTTATTGGGCGGTAAGTTACCCACCCTAAAGACTCGCCTAAAAGTAGAAGTCTGCGCAGCTGAAATGGTTTGCCCCGTTATCGGCGTCCAGTTTTTGCCGTCGGCGGAGTATTCTACCCTCACGTTTACCGAGTATCCGTCAAGCCCGCCTTTATCGTTGGCGTAATAAAGCCCGCGCGGAAAAACTAGCGTTACGGATAGGCTCGTTACGAAATTACCGTCCGTTTGAGCTAAAGAGTAAGATAAATCGGGGTTTAGCTTTTTGCCTATGTTCTTATCGTAGCTAGTATCGTTAAAATTAGAGATTATATTTTGGTTATTAAATCCGTTTCTAATCTCATAAGTTACGCCTTTAAAATTCTCTATCGGCTCATCATTTATCTTAATCTCTCGTATATCTTTAATCTCACCGTCGTTTAGCGCATAAAGACCATTAAAATATTGCTTATCGCCATCGCTAATTATATGCGAAGCGATTAACGGCGGAGTTATTTTATGTGTCCCAAAAACCTTAGGCACTACTTGAGCTTGCATAGCTTGGTTGGTAGGCTTATTCCAGCCGTAGGTATTGGAATTTTTAAAATCCATTCTATCAAAGCCAGGCATAGATGGTTTAGGCATAATAGCACTTAATAGCAAATTGCCAGCCACAGCGATACCAGCGGCTAGCGCGTACGTTCCAAGCCCAGCGGCCATAGCTCCCGTTCCGCCTATGACGGTTCCTAACATGTGCGCGGCGGCATAAGGCGCGGCGATAGCTATCGCAATAGAAGCCACGATGCCTAGAATCTTTTTACCGCCTCCGCCTCCGCCTTTAGGCACGATAGCGATATTTACTACGTCGCCGTTTTCAAGCTCGAAAAAGCCGCTTTGTATAACGCTATTTTTAGAAATTACGAGATCGTAAATTTCGTTATCATATTTTAATTCCTTTAAAATTTCGTCGATATTTTTATATTCTCCGCTAGCTAGTATCGTTCTATCTAAGGGATTTAAAACGTTATTGTAGGTTATTATTTTATTTTCGGTCATAATAGCCCTCTATCAATTTTTCGTAATTAGCTAGCCGTTCTACGATAGCGCCCGTTTGCGACGTGGTATGTAAAATATGCTCTTCGTCGATTAAATATCCGAAATGCGTTACTATTTTAGGGTGGTTCATATCGTAACGCAAAGCTACGCAAACGCCCTTACGCTTTTCTACTCTATGCCAGTTTTTTGAAATCTCGTCTAAAAATTCGCTAAATACGAGTTTAGCTCTATCGTGCGGCGCACGTGCTGGCGGTATGATTATGCCACGCTCTATCTCGTAGCACTTTCTCACCAAAGCAAAGCAGTCCATTTCCTCAAACGGAGCGCCTATTAAATCCCTTATCGTCATTTCTTATACCCGCCCGCAATTCCCAAGAATCCGCCGAAGCACGCCGAATTATTCTTAGCCCTGCAACTAGCCAAGGTTTTATCGCAACGAGTTTCTAGTCCGTTATAACCGCACTCCTCGCTTTTAAATTTAAATACGCAATAATCCTTATACATTTTCCGTGGTGGATAGCTCATATTAAAAAGATTGCTTGCACCTAGGTTAAAGGTTACAGCTTTACTATCAGAGCTAAAATCTGTAAGCTCAAAAAACTCCTCAAGCACTGGCTCGCTTAAATCTTTAGTATTTATCACGTAAATTTTTGCTTTAATAGTAGAGTTTTCTGCGCCGCGCGTTTTTACGTAGTTATCGTAAGAATTTATGTAATTTTGCATAGCTCGGCTGGTGTTATCGATACTTAAATTAAATTGCGGTATTTCGCCCTTAGCCGTTTGGATTTCGCCTATACTAAAAGGGAACGCCACGAACTCTTCCCCTATAAAGGTTATATTCTCGCTATTGTTTATTATGCGTACCGTAGGCGTTTCGGGAATAAAAATTTCAAGCCCTACTAAAAGCGCGCTATCTGAAGCCGCGGCGTTTAAATCCTTTATCGTAGTTAGTTTCATATCTCTACTATCTCCACTTTTACCGCGCAGTGGTTTTGCATATTGTCGTCGGCTTTTAAATCGTCCATCGCAAATACGCAAATTTTAGTTTCGTCCTCCAGCGGATAACGGAATTTAAAAGCCTGCCCTTGATTTTCTACGAAAAAATCTCTTAAAATTTTGAACTGCTCCGCGTTTAGGGCGGGGTAATTTAAACTATACGAGCTTTTAGGTTTAGTCCATTTTTTACGTGTTATCGTATAGCCGCCGTCGCTTGAGCTTCTATGCGTAGGATTGCGTAAGGTTCTCGACGAACCTACGACAATCGGCGGATAGCTAGGATAAGTATTCACGCTAATAACCCCCTTAAAGTTTCGCGCGAGCCTAAGACGTTTTTACTCACGCCGTTTAAAACTAAAGATATGACCCATTCGCCGTCGTTTCGCCTTACCGCGGCATTAGATACCTTTACGTCCTCTCTGGTTTGATTTATGACTTCTACTTTTACGCTATTTAAAGACGCTCCGACCTGCGCTTTTACGCCTAAGTCGCCGTTAGAGGTCCTTGTTAAAGGCATAATAGCTTCGGGGCTACCGCCGTTTTTCTCGCCCATTACGCCGATGTCGGGAATACCGCCTTTGGCAAATTTAAAAAAGGTCGGTTTGCTTACGATAGAGTTGGCGTAGCTATGCAGATCGGGGCTATTAAATACACCACCTTTTGCCGCTGGGGTAGCATTTAATACGCTTGCAAATCCTCCAGCTGGCAAAGCAGCAGGAGCTGGAGTAGCCCCTCCAGACATTCCTGGTAACATATTCGTAACCGAATTGATTAACGGCTGGATTATCATCATCTTTACTATTTGCCTATAAATTTGCCCTAAAATATCCTGCGCTAAATCGCCGAATTTCATAAAGCGATCGGACGAATAATCAAAGAAATTACCCATAGCGCTTTCAAGGCTATTTAAGCCGCTATGCATAATCTGCCCCCAGCTTGAAGCGTCAAACATCTGCTTTTGATAAAGCTGTTCCTCTGATGCCATGGCGCGGGCGTAGTAATTTTCAGTAATCTCGCCTTTTTTTAGCATAGCCGTATATTGCTCTGCAGCGTGGCTGTGCTCTATCTCCACTAGACGTATACGTCTAGCCGTTTCGTCGCTTATTAGCTCCGTTTGGCGTTTAGCTAAATTAAATTCGCGGTCTTTTAGTTTCAAATATTCGTTAGTGGCCTTGATTTGTTCTTGCTTGGTTTTTTCTTGCTCCGCCAGCTTATTTTTCGTCTCTTCGGCGTCTATTTTTGCTAGTTCGTTTTTTCTATATTCCGCGATTTTATCCGGACTTACGCCGAGCGCCGTCCACTCTTGAGCTTTCCTTGCAACGTTATCTCTTTTTTTTTCGATTTCGCTCATTCCGCTTTGGGCTATCTCTAAAAGCGCTCTGTTTAGGGCGCTTATTTGCTCTTTCGTTTTGGTCGCTTGCGTGCCCGTATTTTTGACGCTCTGTCTAATCCCCTCGAATTTTTCGTTTATTTTCGGCGCGGCGCTTGCCATAGTATCCTCGGCTATGTCTTTTAGTAGCCCTTTCATTGCGTCTTGGGTTAGGCTGATTTGCTCATCTAACTCTTTGCGGTGCTTCATAAGTCCGTCAGATATATTGGTAGAAATATCTATGCGCCCAAATCTAGTCTCGCCGCCCCACAGGGAAGCTATTGAGTTATACGCCTCCTCTGCTTCGGCAATCATAGAATTTAGCCCATTAGATAGCGTAGTAGTAGCTGCGTCGATAGCCAAAGTTATTGCGGTGGGAATTGCCGTGAATACGTTATCTACAGCAAGCCCTAACCAAATGACCGCTGTTCCCATAAGCTGGAAGCTACGATATACGTCAAGTCCAAACTCGACAATGTCGCTGCGGTTATCCTTTATCCAATCGGCTATTTTTTCTAAGCCCTGCGACATCCCGCCCGTCGCGCCTGCGGCTTCGTTAAACTCTGCCACCAAAAGCGACATTTCAGTCTTTAGATCGGTAAATGCCTTGCCGACGGTTACGGGCATTTGAGTAAAGTCTTTGTCAATCTGATCGCTCATTTTTAAGAGAGCGCCTGATACTGCTTCGGCCGTTAATTTACTTTGTCCGCCCAGCTCTTTTAGTTTTCCTATCGGCACGCCTAGCCCGTCGGCGAGATAGCGCATAAGCGTCGGCGAAGCCTCGGCGATAGAGTTAAATTCGTCGCCTTTTAACGCGCCGCTACCCATAGCTTGACCGAATTGCTTTATCGCGGCGGCGGCTTCCTCGGCACTCGCTCCGCCTAATTGCAAGGCTTTAGTAAAATTTGAGGTTACTTTGTTTATATCCTCAGTGCTTTTGCCGAGGTCTTTAAGTGCTGGAGCAAGTTTAACGTATAGGTCGGTAGTGTCTTTTATGTCGGCGTGAGTGTCTCTAGCGATAGCGTGCATCGCCTTTTGTTGTGCAGTAAACTCCACCATTGAATCTGTCGCCTTTTTTAGGCGCGAGCTCATCAGGCTCATTTCGTCCGAGATTTGCACAAATTCGCGCACTATCATAGAGCCTGCGATTGCCCCGATAGCTGTTTTTAGGGTAGCAAAAGCACCCGACAGCTGCGCCGCCGACTTCTCGGCCTTTTTTACTTCGTTACTTACGCTGTTTAAATCGCTTTTTAGCTTGTCCGCCCCCTCAACTTTGGCGCTAACAATCAAACTAGCAACTTCGGTCATTATTTGCCCCTCTTTTAATCTAGGGCACATTGTATATGAAATTTAAGGGGGCGTTGGTTTGGTAAAATTAGGCTAATAGCACGTTGTTTTTCATAAAAAATTCATCATTGTCAAAAATATACGCCTTGACTGCACCGATAGCCGTAAAAATCTCCTCAAAACGCTTTTGCGTTTCGTCTAATGCCTTGACGCATTTGTTTTCTTTTTGTGTATTTTTTTCGGATAGCTTTTTGTATTTGTCGAAATAATAATCCCGCTCCGAGAGGGCAACAACAAAAAAAAGGGGAGGGTTAAAACCACTCCTTATAATTTAACTCAATTTAAACATTTTTTTGCCTTTTTATGGTATATTTAGCATCTTAAATGAATTAAATTAAGTATGGCGGTATGAATACTCAATCAACTTTAGATATTTTTAATAGAATAGCCGAACTATTCAAAGACCAGCCGTGCTTTTTATCCAATGTTCTTATTTTTATTATTGCTTGCGCCTTTGCTTATTTTATTATTAAATTAAACTATAAACACGCAAAGAAGCTCGAAGAAACAAGAATAAGACAATTCCAAGAACTTTCAAAAGGGAGGAAGAAGAAATGACTAGTTCTTTAATTGTGGCATTAGTTTTGTGCGTCGGAATAACATTGCTTTTAGTCAGATACCATCAAACGACGACTAAACTCTCTCTTGAAAAAAGATGGGAATTAGTTAACTTAATAAAAGAAGTTGAAGCCGACGAGGATTACAGCGAAGATTTTAAGCAACTACTTTACGCAATGTTTACAGACTCCGTCGATAAAAATTTATTTCCTTCGGCCTTATGGTTTACGATTAAAATACTGCTAACGGATAAAAAAGGTTTTTATGAGAAAAGAGACGCTGTTGTGGTAAGAATAAAAAAGAGCCAAAAAGAACTTGAAACATATAAAAAAGGTTTTTCTATTGCACTCAAAATAAATATGCTTGCTGCGCCGCATTGGTATATACTTTTTGCAATTGCAGCTATATTGTTTACTATTATAATGTTGATTGTGGGCGCAATATTTGAAAAAACTACAAATATTTTTAAAAAGGCGGGCAAAGCGCTTAACGATACTACTTTGGCAATGCCAACATTACTAACGCAACGCTAAAAAGTATCCTTTAAAAGACTACTTCATGAATTTTTCTTTGATAGATGAAAAAGATTTCGGGTTAAATTCGCCTTGATACGGCGCATAGGCCTGCTTGTCGTCGTTATTTAATTCGGCGGCGTAGATACGGCTTAAGTTGCGTAAAACCGATATTTCCCACCAATTGAATTTGTCGCCCGTTAGCTCGGTATAATTTTTAATATCGTTAAAATCCAAGGCTACCGCGCCAAAGCCGCTATTTTTGCAATATCCTAGCTCGTCAAGCGCGTGTAGTAGATGTCGTCCTTGGGTTACCTGAGGGAACTCGCGCTCTTTAACGTCGGTTTTTGCGTAGTAGGCTAGCTGCCTAACGTATAGCGCGAGCTCGTCGCTTACTTTTTTAAAAAATTTCTCGCATTCTCCGCAAAACGCTCGACTTGATTAGCAATTAGCGGATAGGTTTCGTAAATTCTTTTAGCTTCGTCGGGGCTAAATTTTAGCTCTTTGCCGTTTTCGCTAATGCCGCTCCAGCCTACCGTAAGCCCCACCATAACCTCTAGCGTGCTTTGTTCGGCGCCTTTATTTTCTTTTACGGCGTTCATAAATACCTCGCGTCCTTTTTTGCCGTGAAAACTTAGCACTTTGATTTTGATGTCGGTCGGTTTGTTGTCAAGATCGAGGATGGTTAGCTCGACACCCGTTTCACCGTTGCTTATATCGAAATTCTTTAAATCCATAACTTACGCCCCCTTAGCCTCTATGATGTCGTCTAGGCGTGTTATTTTGATGGTTATCGGTACGCGCACGACGTCGTCTTTTGCGATAGATACGCCAGTTTTGGTGTTTATAAACTCGCCCGTGATGTAGGTCGGGTTTTTATTTGCTCCCGTCGCAGGCTCGTCACTACCCACGATGATAAATTGCTTTCGTAGTTTCTTGTTAAACATCTCGGTAAGCTCTTTTACGCCGTTATTTTGCCCCGCCGCATAAAATAGCTTTAATTCCGTCTCGCTATAGCTTATAGCACCCTGGGATACTGCCGTAGCATCCTCGTCTATGCACTCGTATTCGTTGGTTTTACGGGTTTTGGTAAAGTCGCCCAAATCCTCTAAATACGCTATACGTTTTGCCGATGTTAGCGCCGTTTTTATTTTAGCCGCATCGCCCAAATCGACGCTAGTGTCGCAAATATAAAATTTAGTAAGCTGGCTATCTGTTACTTTTAACTGCTCCGCCATTTTCACTCCTTATAAGATTTAAAATAAATAGAAACGGCCACGCCGTAGCGATCGCCGTCAATGCCTAAAATATTAACGCTCGTCGGAGCGGTAATAAAAACCTCATTTTCTAGCTTTACGCCTACTTTAAAAGCTTTTTCGTAAAGTCTCGCCCTCTCAAGAACGTTTTTAACGCCCTCGCCTGCCGGGTAGCGTAAGGTTATTTGAAACACGCCCAATACTTCTGAAATACTATCATCAATTACAGCAGCGCTTGGTTTGGCGGGTAAAAAATGTAGTTGTTGGTAAGGCTCGCCCGCTCTAGGATTAAACGTCGTGTTTTCAAACGCCGTATCGATAGCCGGCGTAACCGCTAAAACCGCTTTTTCTAAAGCCTGACGAATTCTAAGCACGTGCCGCCCTTTTTACTATTTGCTTCCAGCGGATAGCATTGCGCCTTACCATACCTTGCGGGGCCTTTACCTTACTCCAACCCTCAAACTCTATGCGAAAGGCATAAGGCAAATTGTTTGTAAAATAAAAGGTTTTATCTAGCGCTAGCTGATTGTTTACGAGGCTATTGGACCTATCTCCCGCCTCGTTTGCGGTCGCTTCTGTTGTCTGCTCGCTAGCCGCGCCCGTGCTAGGAAACCAATTATTTTTAAGCCTACCCGTATCTACCGGCGTATCGCTGATGATGTCTGAAGTTAGATCAATGACTGATTTTTTAAAGATTTTCAGCACTTTTTCTTGAGCCTTTGCGCTAAAGTTATTTATCTGCCTATCAATCATTTTGCAACTCCTATTAGCTGATGTAACGCCACGTCCTCGCCTCCCCATACCGCGTCATTGTATTTGATGGTATAGGAGCAGTGAGGAAACTCTATTACGTCGTTGTTTTGCGGCATAAATGGCAAAGATTTAGCGGCTATCAAGATCACGTTATCACCTTCGTTTAATAAGCTTTTTTCTATTAAATTTGAGTAGCTTTTCGCGCTATCGATATACGCCTTTACTTTGTATTCGCTTATCTGTTCGGTCATTCCGCCAGTTTCTGGGTCGTAAATTTGCCCGCTTTTGCGTTTATACGTGCCTACTTTGCCGAATTTTTCGAGCAGTTTAAACGCCGTATTTTTGGCTTTTTCGTTTAGCATCGCTCTAGCCTTATTACCATTGCGCTACTCGGTTTTAAAAACGGCTTCAAAAGGCTAGCTACGTAAGCGTATTTGGTGGCGGGGTCTGCGTTTTGCGCGTATTCCACCTCGATACTGCCTACTTTTTCTTTTGTAGTTAGTCGCTCGACGTCGCTCATTAACTCGCCCGCGTTTGCTCTTATAGCCAGCTCGCATACGGCGGATTTAAGCTTAGCAGGCATCCCAAACGGCGAGCACGGGAAACTCAAAGCTTGATCGGCTTTTAATCTCTCGCCTTGCCATTTATCAAAATATACCGCCTCTAAATAATCCGTCGCCTTGATAATGGCTGCCTCTTTATCCGCGCTACCCAGCCCCGCCCACGTTTGGTTGCCGCGTGCCGAAAAGTACTCATTGGCAAACTCGACCGAAACGTAAGCGTCGGCATTAGCTAGCCCGGTGCCGTTCTCGGGTATCATTGTCCTAGCTTCTCTTTTATGGCGGCTTTCGTGCCGTCCGCGTTAGTATATTCAACGCCCAAATGAGCCGCTAGCAACTTCAATTCGCCCGCTTTTAACGTATCGAGCCTTGAAATCAGCTCGTCGTAATCGACTTCTTGCGTCGCACCCTTTAGCGTCAGCTCGGGCGGGTCTTTCACTCCGTCGCCATCGTCGAATTTAGCGTCGATGATTGTTAGCCCTCGCTCTTTGGCTAGGGCTTTAACGTCCTCGTTATACTGAAACGTCGGGAATTCTACATACCAAATTTTAGACATTTACCGCCTCCTAGTTTTTAGCCGCGTCGCCTATTAGTAGCACGCCTGCGGTATCTTTATCGCTAGCCGCGATCTTATCCCAGTTCGTGCCCGTGCCTAGTTTTGCGTTATCCGGGCTTTTGCCGCCGTTTGCCGTGTCCCAAGAATAGCCTTTGAGCGATAGTCCAAACGTATAGTCCGCTTGATAAGTCGTTTCTATGCGCTCTTTGCCGTTGTTGGTCTGAATATTCGTGATTAGATCGCCTGCGTCGCTTACTATCGCAGCACCGGTCGTTAGCGCCAAAACGTAGTCTTTATTCGGCGTTCCCGCTTTATACAAAGCCGGCGCGTCGGTCACTACTATTATGCGCCCTAAAATATCAACGACGCGTACGTTTTCAGCCTTAAATAGCTGTGCGACGTTGGCTAAATTTTGACCGATTAGCTTATGAAATACAGCGCCTCTCATTATATTAGCCGTTATCGCCGAATTTGGCATACGCGTTGTTTAGGTTGGCCTGGTTTATGCCGCCACTAGCACTTACATCATTTACTACGCCCGCGTTATTACCGATAGCGCCTACGAGTGCGGAGATGGCCGTATTTAACATATCGCTTATCATCGCCTCGCTCATATTTCTTGAAATCACTTCAAGAGCTACGGACGGATCTTTTTTTATCCACGTTAGCTGCCCCGGCTCAAACACTACCGGGCCAAATCCACCTGCTACTTTTACGGCGTTATCTTGCTCTTGTCTTAAGGTCGTAGACGTAGCCGCGGCATTGGCTGCGTATCTATCTACCCTGCGCTGTGCGGAGTGGATGCCTCTAAAAAAGCTCTCTTGCATAAAATCGCCGTCTATGCCCTGTGCGTTTAGAATTATCGTGCCGCCGCTAGCCGCGTTAAATTTCTCTATGTCTTGACTTAGCGTCTCGATCGTAGTGCCTGCTAGGTATTCGGAAAATACCTTCATGTCGCTTAGTGCCATATTTTCATTCCTTTAGGTTAAATTTCTCTTTTATCGCGGCTATTCGCTCCTCGCGAGTGCCGCCCCATTTAGCGCCGATATTTACGCTACCGCCGCCTCCGCTAGCTCCTCCGCCTTGACCTTGAGGCGCCGCTATGAAAGCTTTACCGTCTTTTTGCGCCCACTCGCTCACAAACTCGCTTATAGGCTTATCCGCAATATACGCCTTTAGTTCACCCTTGTCGTCTTTCAAGCTAGCATTGCCGCGCAAAAGAGCTTTGGCCGCTTCCAAAAACTCCGCTTTTACGCCGGCTTTTGCGAGATTGTCGCTCAGCCCCGCGTCGACTAGATACTTATTTAGCGAGCCGTTAGCGTTAGCTAGATCGGCGTTTAGCTTTTTCGTATCGGTATCGTATTTTTTGGCGAGCTTATCGTTCTCTGCTTTTAGCTCGTCGTATTTAGCTTCAAGCTCGGCGTATTTCTCAGCTTCCACCGCGTCGCTATTTTTAGCTTTTAGCTTTTTTACCTCGCTTAAAAGCTCTTTGTTTTTAGCGCTCATTGCTTCTTTTTCTGCTTGCAAATCACCGACTTGCTTTTTTAGCTCCTCAATATCCATCCTATCCTCCACGAGAGTTAAATTTAAGGCACGGCCTTTGATAGAATAGTAACTTAAATTTTAAAGCGGTTTGGTTTGGTGAAAAAGTGGTATAATTACGACAAGAGGGTTTCTAGGGGAGCCACCCTAGAATAAAAATCTTAGTGTCGAACGCCTTAAGGCTTTCCTTTTCGTATTCTTATATATTGCAAGGATAAAAAATGACTAAAAATGAAGCAGATTTTAAAGAGTTCTGCAAAACATACGCATCATTTAGACGTGCCGCTTATGAATATGGAGCAGAAAATAGTCTAACTTTAAAGGAAGCGTTTTTGGATCTAAAAAGACACGGGGAGTTTAGTGATTTCACCACTAATTTTAAAAAGAAAGCTTATTTTGAAAATGGCTATCAAATAGACGAAAAAGATGATGGAACTCTATACAAAAAGCCTATTTTACAGTAACAATTATCGCATTGCCATTATATTCAATATCTATAACTTCATAGCTTTCATTGCTATTAACCAAAACTTCATTTTCTGATTGAAATTTAGCAAATTCAGTTATATTAATTTCATTTCCTCGCGCTTTTGTTTTTATTATAACCGCTTTATACACGTTTTCTTGATTATACCCCGCAAAACCATTCGCCACTTCTTCTTTTAGCGAGAAGCTAGATATTGCCTTGTCTGAGTATTTATCTCCAATTTTAATATTAAAAAAATCCGATTTCTCATATTGTTCTTGTGTTTTTAATCTTATGCCTCTAAAAATTGGCGTATTCCCCTCCACGTTGCTTTCATATTTATCAAATAACCCCAGAAGGTCATCAATTTGTGTTTTGAAACTAGCTGATACCTGCTTTATGCTACCATACATATAAGCTCGTATCGTCCTATAATCCCCATAACCCCACCCGTATATGCTATCTTTCTCGTCTTTGCTTAAATTTTCAGCCGTAAATGGCAGTTTTTGCGGATTTGCTTTAATAAGCCCGTCTAAATTTACACTCCGCCCCTGCTGCGTGATTAAATCCCGCATCGTGATCTTGCCTTGCATAAAAAGCTCGGCTCTGCCTTTTCCTAGCGTCTTTTCTATCACTTCGGGGCTTTGGGTTTTTAACCAGTCGTTAAAGCTCATGTCCTGCGGCACGTAGCCGTTCATACTTGACCTAGTGCGACCGCTCGCTTCGTCCATTCCCTCGACGTCTAGTTCATCCCAGCTTTTAGTTACGGGTATTATGGTGCTACGGCAATTAAAATGAGTATTTACGCGCGGTTTGCGAAACGGGAAGTCGTGCCCGATGGGCTTGTAGTCTTTATCCCACATTAGGCCATCGTAAGCTCTGCATAGTGCAGACGTGCGAGTATCTAGCGTGGCTTGGTATTTGTAGCATTTTATGACGTCGTCGTTTGCCTCAAAAAAGGCTTGGCGAATTTCGCTTACTATCGCGCCCGCTCCGGTTAGAGCGATAGCGGTAGCGTCACGTTTATTTTTCTCTAAAACGTGCGCTATTCTTTGCGCTAGCATCGGCGTCGTCTCGCCTAAGCTCACGCCTATTTTTAATTCGCGTTCAAGGCGTTTTTTCTGATCGGCGTTTAGCCCGTTATTCCACGCTTTGACGGTCGCGCCCTCTAATTGTGCGCTATCTACTAGCCGCTCGATGCTGCTCTCTGGCAATACGCTAGAAAACAGATTAAACCCCGCTAGCTCGTTGTAGTCTAGTAGATGGTCTTGCTCGTTTTGCGCCAGCGTTAAGAAATCTTTACGCAAATCGGGCGTTTTTAGGCTTTGCTTTAAATCGCTTATCGTTTGGGCTAGGTTATTCGTTACGTTTTTCTTTTTTAAAATTTGCGCCTGCAAATCCGCGATCATATCGTCATAAAATTTAGCTACTTTTTTACTTAGCCCGTTTTTTATCCGCTCGTGCAAAAGAGAGCGCGCTACTTCAAGCTCGGCTATTAGTTGATTAAACGGCTTCATCGCTCGGCGTTACCTGCGGGCGGGCTTGTTCTAGTTTAGCCTGATAGTCCTCGTAGCTTTGGATGGTTTCAGGCATTAGCTCGCCCTTTAAGAGCGCATCGTAAAGCACTTCGTTTGGAATATCCCCGCTTTGGATGCCGGCTATAATTTGCGCTAATAGCTGCGGTTCAATCATAGTTAGGTTGTAGTCGGTATTTATCTCATAAATCAAATTCTCGCCCGCGATATTCTCAAAAAAGGCGATGTCTTTTAAAAACGATACTATCCCCTCGCTAATCGTAGATGCGACATTGGTTAGTACCGCATTTTCGCCGCTCTTTCGCATTTGCAGCGTTTCGGTGGCTTCAGCCGTCTTTTTCTCGTCTAGCAGCAAGCGCACGCCTAAAATCGACATCCGCTTTTCTTTGACCGCGATACGGTTTTCAAGCGTACTTAAGCCGGCACCGCTAAATTCTAAAAAGCCAACCTTTGCGCTCGGATCGTTTATGACCCAAACGGCGGTAGAGCCTATTTTTAGCTTTTCGCTGCTCTCGCCTTGATAGCCCGTGACGTAAGGCGTAGGCAATGCCGTAAAATGCGTGCCGTGCTCTAAATCGACCTCGCTTCTAAAATGGCTGATATTAACCTTGGCCAAATCAAGCAAAGGCGGCTTTTCTACCGCTGTTTTTAAATCGTTCACGTTAAAAAACGTAAACGGTAGATACGCAAGCTTTTGCCCGTTTGCGCTCGGATAAATTTCGCTAACTACTTCAAAATTACCCGCCTTGGTTTCGCTAAATACTCTTTGGCGGTAGTAGCCCTCGTGTAAATCAAGCACTCGGTAACGCGTTTTTATCTTGTCTACAAACTCGTCCTGCGTCGGCTCGGCGTAAGTTTCAGTAAGCACCACGAGCGACGTAACGTTTGAGCCGTTTATTTTTGTAGTTTTCCAGTTGATGATATTTTCGGCCTTGTAAAGCGTGGCGTAGGCTCTTAAATTTAATCGTTCGGCTTCAAGTTTGGAGTATTCCGCCTTTTCGACGCTAGGCAGATCCACGAGCACGCCGCAACGCCCGACGCTTAGGCACTCGTTGGCAATGTTTTTGGCAAGGGCTTCTAGCGTATCGTCATCTAAACTCACATTTTCGGCTATGATCTTTAAGGCTTCGGGCAGCTCAACTTTAGGCGGCTTTGCAAATAGTAGCCCTGTTAGCGCGACCTGCGTTCTAGCCGTCACATTATAAAACTCCGCTCGCCCTACGTAGGAGCTGTATTCCTCCGCTTCTTGATCACTTAGTTTAGGCACGTATTTTTCTTTTGCCACCTCGCCCGCTAAGGCATCGCGCATTAGCTGCCATTTGGTTAAATTCTTAGAATATTCGGGATGTTTTGCATTTACCGCCATAAGAAGCCTTTTTTCTTTGCATTCTACTACTAAATGCCGACTACCTTGATTTGGTAATCTCGCGCCGTGATAGGGTATTTATACGCGATTAGATACCCTAGCGCGTCGTTGTAGTCGTCGTTTGCGGGGTGGGCGTCGCTTTTTTCGGGTAGCTGGGTTTTATTGTCCCACGCTTGCTGTTCAAGCGCCTTTGTCAAATTTGGGCATTTTGAGACATTGACGAGCAAGCGGCGTTTGTCAAATAGGTTATTTACGCAATTTACGCGGTCTTTAATGCTCGGATTTGAGTGATTTACGAATACTAAATGCCCCGCACCTCTTAAAATTTGCGCGTCCGTTTCGCTCGCGCTGGTTTTTCTATTTTGTCCGCTAGCATCGGGATATACGATAATTTTATGCCCTTTATACTTATCTTTTAGTGTCTGCGCCATTGCGTAGGTGTCGTAACTAATAACCTCATCTACCGCGTGCGTGGTTATTACGCCTTTTTTATCCGCTCGCTCTACGCAGACTACGTTTATGCAGCCGCCTACGTTAAAATCCGCGCCGATGTGTAGCGTTTCGCCCTCTTTGATAATCTCCGCGCTTGCGTGAGTGTCGCGGCTAAAATAGCTATACACGGTGCCGCTGATTAAATTTACGAATTCACCCTCTAAATACGCCTTAAGCAAATTCTCGGGGTATTGCTCTTTTAACGTGTCGATAAAATCGGGCGGCAGATATTTATTATCGGCGGTTTTTGCTTTGATTAGCCGTTTAGCCTCGCCGCCTTTTTCTATGAAAATTTGATACGTGGCGCGGAAACCCTCAGGCGTCGTCGTGATGATAAATTGCCTAGTATTGCCGGCTCTTAAACGCCCCAGTAGCTTCTCGTAAGCTTTTAGTGCGATCTCGGTTTTTGACGTATCAAACTCGTCGCATATTATCCAAGCGGCGTTTATGCCGATAAGTCGCTCCCAGTTTTCCATACTGCGGCATAAAATAGGCGTTTTGGCACCGTTTACGTCCAGAGTAAATACCGCGCTTGATTTATTAAATTTATACGGCACGCGCCATTCGACGAGCGCGTTTTCAAGATCGCCGAATAGTATATCGCGCAAGAGCGGATACGTTGGCTCGGTTATCACGCCCGCGCAACCCGGGTTTAGAAACGCTAGCTGCAAGGCTTTTCTAACCGCTGCGTAGGTTTTGCCCGCGCCGTAACCACTCACTAAACCTATAATTTTCGTGCTTGTGTCGGCTAGTAGCTCGTATTGGTGCGGTAGTAATTTGACCTCTAGTTTACTCATCTTTGCTTATGATTATTTGCGTATTGTTCTGCTGGGCGTTGGTGTTGGTTATCTGCGCCGTCGGCTCTTTGCCTAATACGGTTTCTTTATTGCGCGCGGTAATCCTGCTGTGGGCGTCAAGGTCGGATAAGTCCTCGACAAATTCTAAAAGCTCGTTCGCCTTTTGCTGATTTTTAATAGCGGAGTTTTGAAAATAAAGTAGGTGTTTTGTTTTTTCGTCGGCTATTTCGTCTAAAACGGAGATAACATTTTCCCTTTCTTTCCCCTTTTTTTCCGCAATTGTCTTTTTAGCTTCGATGTAGTCGGCGTTCTTGCCTTTTTCCCATTTTTCCTTTTTTGCCCTCTCGCTTATCTTGCTTATACTTATGCCCGTCTTTTGATTTATCTGCGATAGGGTGTATTGCCCGCTCTCAAAATATGCTTTAGCGCGCTCCCACTTTTCTACACTATACGCCACCCGCTCCCCTTAAAATTTAAACTCTAATTGTTCTTTTTTAACCCTACGCGGGCATTTGGTTTTGTTCCTTAGTTTCGCGCCGCTTTTGTCGTACGACCTCTCAAATACGCTATACGCCTCAATGTTTGCGAAGTCGTCGCGGCTAAATATAACGTCCGTTTTAGGGATTGTAGCCAATACGACTTCTTTATATGGTTTCATCGGATCGGTTTTAAATTCAGTACGCACGCCCTCTAGCACATCGAGGTATTCGGGCTTATATCTGGCAAATTCTAGGTCTTTATATGCCCGCTTCGGCTCTATGCCGATTTTTAGCGATATTACGCACGCCATAAGACGGAAGTCGTCATTAAAAAACTCCGATAATGCATAAAATCTATTGACGTCGTATTTCAATCAGCGCGTTCTCCATAGCTCGCTCTTGATAAAATCTATCGCCTCGCCCGAGCCGTAGCAAACTTTCGCCTTTGCGTAGTCGTAGCAGTTGATAGTATCTACCCAGTCCTCTTGTTCGTCCGATACTCTGCTTAGGCTCTTTTTTGCTCGTTTCATCTCTACAAATACGATCTTGCTGGGCAAAAATACGAGCATATCGGGAAAACCCGCGCTAGTTCCCATAGCTTTTAGTTTCTTTTTGTATTGCACGCTAGCTACTCTTTCGTTTGCTACGTGGGTAAAAGGGATTTTATTTACCCGTAGCCAGTCGGCAAAATACATCATCTCGTGATCTTCCAGCGGCACTTGCCCCGTAGCTTTCGCATATGCTAGGGTGTTTTCGTATTTTGGTATCATTAATATCCTGCCTCTACATATTCGCCCATTTCTGCGTCTAATGAGTAGTGTCCACGAATGCAAAAATAAAAATAATCCGAGTTTGAGCTTAGTCCCGCACCCTCGCAGAACTCTATCGCGTCTTGCTCGCTTGCGAATAAGGCCACTAGCCAACTTTTTTCTATCTCGCCCGCTTCTTTAAGCGTATCAAATAAAAATCGCTCTTTATATTTTAGACGTCCATTAGCATCAAACCAATCGTCGCTACCCTCTATCTCATCAAGATCTAGTTTATAAACTGCATAATTTAAGATTTCGCTCATATTAGCCCCTTTATCGTTTTTCTTAACCTTTTTTCGGCCATTTCGCAGTATTTAGCCTCTATCTCACAGCCGATAAAATTTCTATTTAACTCTTTGCACGCCGCCGCCGTTGTGCCACTACCCATAAATGGATCAAAAACTAACTCACCATCGTTTGAGCTAGTTAAAATCAAGCTTTTGATAATACTTAGTGGCTTTTCACTAGGATGTCCGTATTCGCTCTTTTTTGCGTTTTGAGTAAAGAGCTTTGATCTGCCTCTTATCTTGACGCCTTTGGCTCTTATGTAGATAATATTTTCGATGTCACTTTTAAAAGTATTGTTTGTAAAAGGTGCTGCGTTAGGCTTGTGCCAAAATAACTCAGCTACGTTAAGCCCTTTTTCATAAGCCCAGCTCATTATCTCAGGCTTTTGTTTGGTAGAGCAAAAGATGAATATATTTGTTTTTTTACAAATTCGTTCAAGCTCATTTAATGTAGCTTTAACGTCAAAGCCATCAGCTATCTTTGCCAAATCGCCCTTTTCATAGACTGGGCGCTTACCTAATCCACCGCCTTTTGTATTTATGATGTAAGGTGGGTCAGTAACGACCAAATCAACGCACGCATCAGGCATATTTTTCATAAAATTTAAGCAGTCAGTGTTATAAATTTTATTTAGTTCCATCAAAATAGCCCATTTATGTCATCGTCTTTGTGCTTCTCGTTCCACTTTCTCATTATTTCAAGTACACCGCTTGCGTCTTTACGGCTTATCTCAAAGCTATCAAGTATCTTTTTGTTTTCGTCCGCTACTTTTGCGATTATGCTAGCTCCGCTTTCGGTGATTGTGATATATATGGCTTTCATCTCACGCACCAATCCTTTTTATCGCACCCGCCACTATCGACTTAACGGGCGATTTTTGCGCCGTTAAGGCTTTAAATTTAGCCACATCCATAAATTTACCGTCGTTAGCTCCACCGATAAAATATACTGGCTCGTTTCCGCCTACGCCGTTAAAGCCGTTATTCGCCTCGCTCTCGCCGATTAGATAATCGGGACAAATTTGCGGGGTTTTCGCGTAAATCTTATAAAGCTTGGCAAAGTCCCACTTTTTAAAATTCTCCCAGTCTTGCCCTTCTAGGTTGCAAACCTTTACCCAGCCACCCCTAGCACGCACTACTGACATTATCGCTCCGTCTTTAAAGCACACGCTACGATAAGGTCCGTAGCGTCCTATCGCGTAAACCAGCTCGTCTAACGCTTTTTGCGCTTTGTCGCCCTCGTCTCCGTTAAGTGCTTCTAAAATTTCCGCAGACGTAGGCATCGTAGGATATTTTCGCGTTTGTCTGACTAGTTTTAGTGCCGCGGCTAATTCATTCGCCTCGTAGTCCATTAAGTCCTCGAAATAAAGTGCGATAACCGCCGGGCTAAGATCAGCCTTGTAGTATTCGACTATCGGCATAAATACGTCATAAAACTCATTTGTCGTCATAATTTCCTCCTACTCTGTGACCTTGACCGCTAGCTATTAGCTGGGCTTCAAATTCCCTAAAAGCTCGCATTGTGTTTAGTGTGCCTTGATTTAGGCCGTGCGGGTTTGTCGTAGCATTGTTTGGCACGTTGCGCCCGCTACCCCCTTGCGTCTTGGGCTTAAACACCCCTTGCCACTCGTTACGCATTGCTTCTCTTAGGCACTCATTGACGTCTATGCCCTCGCTCGCCCATTTAGCCCACTCGCTAAATTTCATCTCGATACCCTTTTGCGTCAATTTTTCCCTGCGCTCTTTTTTGTAAGATAGATATTCTTGCCAAAGGTTTGGATCGATGAAGTCAGGTAGTGAAACACCCTTAGGGGGTAGGGGGTTATTATTAGCTTGTAATTTTAATAGCTTGTAATTTTCTTGGCTTGTATTATTATTACGCGCGCATACATTATATGGCGGACGTTGGATTTCCCGTTCGCGGACGTTGGATTTTCCGTCGGCGACCTGATTTTCTCCGTCGGCGGACGTTGGATTTTCCGTTCGCGGACGAGCTGCGTTTTCTAGGGCTACGATCTTAATTTTTCGATTAGTTACTACCGCGCCGAATTTTTGCAATTCAACCTCGATGTAACCTAGATTTTTTAATTTTGTTACACCAGAGCTAGCCCAATCTTTAGACTTACCCAACTTCTCGCCTAAATACTCGTTAGACGCGTAACAATAGCCCTCTTTTGCCGACAAGGAGGATATTAAGATCAACAGCCTAAGCTCGTTTTGTATCCTTTCATCAAATAGCCAAGAATTAAAGCAAATTGCATATCCGTTTTGCAAATTATCACTCATCTTAGCCCTTTCCAAATTTCAATAAATGTGTCAAGTATCGCCATAACACAAAGAGTCACTAAAAGATATAATGGAGTATTCATCACGCTATCCTTTTAGCGGGTTTTAGTATTGACGTGCTGCACCCACTTATTGCGTCTTTTTTTGATCCGATCTCTATCAAATAGCCACGCTCTACTAGCTCATTTACACGGCCGCAAACGCTATTTATTGCTACGTTGTACCAGCGTGCTATTTCTTGCCTTGTTGCACCCTCTTTGTGCTGGCAAAACATCTCATATACGGCTCTACGCTTGCCACTTAACTCAGGCTTTAGTTTGTTATATGCCTCTAGGCTGTTACTCGCTACCATTTTTATTTTTCTCCTGCTTTTCTGCCTCTAAAATATATGCATTTAGCTTGTCGCCCCAAGCATAAAAGGGATGTCCCAACTCTTGCAAAGCTGCGTATCTCACATCCCCATTAGGTTTTTTGTTGTTTGATCCACATGCGTATGTATTGCAAGTCCCAGCCGACTTGTAAAATTTACCAAGCCATTTTCTAATCTTTTTTCTATATTCTGTCTGTTTCATAACCTTATATTACTATCTGTTATATAAAATATAACTTAAGGTTATTTGATTTTTAATGATTTTAGTTATAAAATATTACGCAAAGTTATATCTTGCAAAGGGGTAAAAAATGAAAGAATTTAAAGATAAATTGTCAGATTTACTAAAAGAAAAAGGTATAAATACTATACAATTTGCCGATATTTTAGGCATTTCACAGCCTTTAGTTAGCCAGTGGTTAGCTGGAGAAAAGAGGACAAAAAAACATTTATTGCCACTGGCTAAATTTTCAGGCTATCCGATCGCTTATTGGCTAGATGATGCCATAGAAAAACCGATAGAAGCCCATAAATATACAGATAATATATCTTCTAACAGTACCAAAACTGTATATATCCCTTTTTATAAAGACGGGGTAGTTTCTGCAGGTCGTGGCGCCGAAAACGACGATTTTGGCGAACCTGAATTGCTGCCTTTTAATCCAAACGATTTAAAAATTATGTTTAACGTTAGCCCACACGCAAAGTTAGGCATTGTTCCTTGTTTCGGTAACTCAATGGAGCCGACTATTAAAGAAAGTGACTTGGTTGTTTTTTGTGATGACATAAACCAAATAGAGGGCGCTATTTATGTTTGCAAATATGAAAACGAAATATTTATAAAAAGAATAAAAAAACGTCCTACATTGGCGTTAATAAGTGACAATAAGGACTATGAGCCAATAATTATCGAGGAAGAGTTAAACGTCGAAATTTTAGGGCGTGTTGTTGGTTGTTATGCCATAAACTCTAAACGAATTTAAAAGTCCATTGCGAAGTATATAAAGGGCTAACGTTTGAGGATTATGGGATAAAGTAGACGCGTAGTCGGTATCCATAAATTCAAAGAGGTTTTAGGGAAAGGATAGATAGTGAATGAAAAAGATATGCGCATTTTTATAAAGAAAATAACAATACATGACTTTAGAGCTTTTTCCGGCAAAAATCCGGATGGCAGCTCTAAGATATATGAAATCGAACTTGGCGAACATATAACTTGCATATCCGGACACAACGGAATAGGCAAATCTACCATTTTGGCCATGCTTAGTAATTGTGGCGAACTTAAAAAACGAGATGGAATTTTGCTAAATGGAGATCAATTTTCGGGTGAATATAGTTCAATTATAAAATATGATAAAGAATATGATACTACAGGCGAAAAATGTAGTATATTTTTTAGAACGCCAGACAATACGACGGATACATCAGGCTTTAGACTTCCAAAAATACTTAATTTTAGAGCTGCCGTCCAGCAGGATGGAACTAGGTATAGGTTGCTACCCAAAAAAACAGAAGAAAGACAAACTGAAAGTAAAATAGAGTGGCCAACTTATTATTTGGGCCTTTCAAGACTATACCCTATCGGAGAATCCGAAAATGTAGATATAAGCGGATTAAGAATTGATACTACAATTAAAGAAGAAATGTTTAGGGCATACTCTCATATTTTAAATGCCAATATTGCCGATAACATAGACTCAAGCTTCATAAGTCCGTCTGATGCCAAGAAAAAAAAGGGTGTTGGAATAAAAACGGATAAATACGGAGTATTATCTAATTCGTCCGGGCAGGATAATTTGGGACAAATTTTAATGACAGTATTTTCGTTTCAGAATCTAAAAAATACTCTAGAAAAAAAAGAAAATTACTGGCATGACGGCGGAATCTTACTTATAGACGAGATAGATGCTGCATTACACCCAGCTGCCCAAAATAAGCTCTTTAGGTTTTTATATAAAAAATCTCAAGAGTTAAACCTACAAATAGTCTTCACTACCCATAGCTTAAGTCTTTTAGAGTATATAACAAAAGCGCACACCCTAAATACACACAATAAATCTCTGGTCGTTCAGTATCTTACAAGCGGAAGGGGCGATGTTGAAATTTTAAAAAACCCAACGATAGAAAGAATTCGTCGCGATTTGCTAATATTAACCGGCGAAACAAAAGAGAACCCAAAAATAGATATACTTACGGAAGATGATGTCGGAAGATGGTTTTTAGAAAAGATTATCGATCAGTCTATCCTGGACATAAAGCTAAATTTTATAGACTGCACCTTTGGTTGCGGAGAGATAGCAAAGCTAGTTAGCGGTAGTAAAATTTTTAATAATATTATCGTGGTTTTAGACCCTGATATTTCAAGCCAACAAAGCAGGCAAGACGTAGAAAATAACTTAAAAAAAGGTAATGGTTATTGGGCATTGAAAAACCCGGTAGAGCGCGACGGTAGATGTATTTTTGCTCTACCCGGCGATAAACCTATCGAAAATATGCTATGGGAATACGTCAACGCTTCGCCAGAAAATCATAAAATGTATTTTGACCAAGCATTAGAGGAAGAAGGAATTTATAAAAGAAATTTAATTGATGAACAAATAAACGAGTTAACAAAACAAAAAGAATGGTTTTACAAGAATAAATATATAATGGATACAGTGCTTTATTATTGGATTGACGATAATAAAGATATTATTAATGACTTTATTAAGAATTTTAAGTGCGAATATAATAAAATAGCCAGAAAAATAGGCATAGATAAAATACAATAACCGAGGTAAAAATGCCGACAACGCTGTCTCCCCTCCGCTATCCGGGCGGAAAAAGCAAACTAGCCGACTTCGTGGATAATACCATAAAGCTAAACGGTATAGAAAAACCTATTTATTGTGAACCTTTTTGCGGCGGCGCGGGCGTGGCCATAGATTTATTGCTAAAAAATAAAGTAGATAAAATCATCTTAAACGACTACGATATAGGCATTTATTCTTTTTGGAAAGCCGTATTAGATGATACTGAAAGGCTTGTCCAAAAAATAGTTTCTACCAAAATAACAATACAAGACAGAAATAACCAGCGACAAATTTATGATGAACTATCAAAAAAAAGGGAGTATAACCTAGACCTTGCGTTTGCTACGCTATTTTTAAATAGAACAAGCGTGTCGGGCATCATAAGGGGCGGAGTTATAGGGGGAAAAGACCAAAAGGGCAAATATAAGATCGGCGATAGATTTAATAAAGAAAAGATTTTAGAAAAAATAAATCGTATAGCCGCCCTCAAAGATAAAATAGAATTATTTAATCTTGATTGTAGCGAACTTATAAATACTTACCTGAAAAACTATACCGATAAAAATAACTTATTTATATTCTTTGACCCGCCGTATTATAAACAAGGTAAAAACTTATATACTAATTTTTTTACCCACCAAGATCACGAAAATTTGGGCTTGGCCATAAAAAACATGGATGAGTATTTTTGGATATTAACATACGATCATGCCCCTGAAATATTGGAGATATATAAAAAAAACAACCCTAAAAAATATATGCTTCAATATTCGGCCAACATCAAAACTATGTCCACAGAGTTGTTTTTTTGTAGTCCAAGAACAATAGTCGAGTCTTTTGGGAAAGTAGAGTTTGAAGAATAAAGTAGTTTCTTTTGCTATATTATTACCGTTATATCTCTTTGCCCTCTCCGGCAAGGTTATCTCTATTCACGACGGCGACACGATCACGATACTTCAAGGCAAACAACAAATTAAGGTTAGATTGTTCGGTATCGACGCACCCGAACTAAAGCAGCCATACGGCAAGAAGTCAAAGCAGTTTTTGGCAAATTTAAAGGATATGTTTTTTGATTTGCCTTTTGACGACGGGACTTTGCTTTATGGCGGTTTTTATTTTGACGATAAATTCCGTCGGCAGTTTAACGCATTTTTTTAGGACGGCTCCGTTATTTATCAGCTCGTCCTTGCCCTTTTTAAAGCAATCGTTACAGTCTATGATACTATCTTTATAGATAAAATCAAACTCGCCGGCTTTGACGTCTATTATGCATTCTAGCATAGCGGGATTTGCGGCGCGTTTGCTAAACTCCGACGACGTTATCAGCGCCAACAGTAGCGCGCTATCGTCGTTATACGGCACCATGATATACATATGAGCCGATACGTTCGGATTGCGCTTGATAAATTCGGGGTCTTTGTAGATTATCAAAAATTCATCGGGCGTTTTTAGCGCGTCCTCTAGCTCGCTAATCGTCATTCAAAATCGCCCGTAAACCATTTTTTATTTAAATCTACTTGAGCTTGCGGGATGCTATCGTATGGACTGTCGGGCGGGTTTTTGCCGAAAAAGTCCAAAATATCCATATCTACGCATTTTTTATTTTTAAGCTCTTTTTTGTGCTTTCCCCACTCGCGATACTCGTGGGTGCTGTCTACCAGCTCCCACTGATCCATGCGTCCGAAATTTTCGAGCGCGAAATTTAAAGCTTCGAGATCGGTATCGCTTAGCTCGTCATAGTCCTCTACGTCGCCCAAAGCCTGAACTAGCCTATCGTCAAAGCTATGTATTATTTTTTGAGAAAATTTTTTATCGTCCTCCAAGACTTGATAAAAATTTTCCCTCATAATATCCAAAGCGATGCTAGATACCGGGCCGTGATCCATAGCCACGAACCTGTCTTTGGCTATTAGCCTGCCGTAAGCCCTTAGGTGGTATCTTTGCGCAAAAAAGAATAATTTTAAGATGGCCATTCTATTGGCGATTTTTTCCTTGTTGCCGCTGTATTTAGTTATAAGATAATGCAAGGCGTGCGCTATCGCTTTTACTTCAAACATTCGCGCTCCTTTCTACGTATTTGTTAAATTATATCGCAAGTAAGTTTAAAATAAATATTGGTTTGCCCGAACTCTCATTTCCTCGTGCGTATATCCTCCCGTATCGCCGCTCTCTATCTGCGATATTTGCGCGTTTAGCCGCTCTTTTATCTCGTCGTCGTGCGCGCGGGACTCTTTTATGATTTCTAATCTCAGCATAATCGCTTTAAAACTCTCCGGCACGGGCAAAAACGAACTATCAACGTTATTTAGTACTAATTGCATTTTACGCCTCTAAATAATTTCTAAGATTATATCACAAAAGATTTTTAAAATATATAACTTTAAGTAATATATAAAATAACATTAAGTTATATTTAATATAACCTTTGGTAATATTCTCTCATCAAAACGGAAAACGTTTTGTAGGCTTCAAAGCAAAGCTTGACAGAGTGAGCCTCCTGCGAGTTGCAGGTTAATCACGTTTCAATCTGAAGCGTCAGTGATAGGGCGAAAAGCTATCACTCAGCACCGACCCTGATTTAGGATAGTTTTTCACAGGGTTATTAATAAAACGAAAAAGACCACTAAAATTTTAACTAAGAGCTTAAAAGAGCTTTTATTTAAAATTTATAAGGAGTATGAGATGAAAGTAGAAAACGCAATAAAAGCGATGTCAAAATATGGCGAGGTTGTGGTAGAACCACGCGAGATAAGCATAGTCATACGTGGTCGTAAGGTAGTAGCCCTAAAGCCTAATCACAAATCTGACGAGGTTTGCAGCTATTTAACTTGCGACTTAAGGGGCGAAAGTTGCGTCAGTTTTAAAAGCCTACGATCAGCCTTACAAGCCCAAATGAGGTAAACCCACTAAAAGTGGGTTTACCTCTTTAAACAAGGAGCAGTAATGAAAAAGCTAATCAAGTTTTTTAGGGTGCTTTTCAGCAATGGCGGCGAGATAAAGAACATCGCCTATTTAAATATCAAAAGGGGTTAAAAATGAGTTTGAACTATGACTTAGCGCGTGCTAAAAGCGACGTGGCACACATAAATTTAAATCAAGAATACGACGAGCTAATAACTGATATTTTGGCGGTGTATAACCTCCACCGCTACACATTTAAAAATGCACTTGGCGAAGATAGTGGCGAAATAGTTGATCTGCTTATTGAACACTGCAAAAAAGACTTTTTCGCCTACGCAGCGCTTGTCTATGTGCTATGCGTTGAAGCTGAAATGAGCAACGATGCAGTTTTAAGTTATACGGCTACTTACCAACAAACACTGAAAAAGCTACGAGAGGAGGCCCAAAGAGATGCGATACTCCACACTAAAAAGGCTTGTTGAATTTTATTATGAGCCAGGTATGACAATAGGCGAGTTTTTAGAAATTATAAAAGGACTTAACAATGCTAACAAATAAAGAATACCACGCACGCCCTGAAATATCAAAGAGTGACCTTGACCTACTAGCACGTAGCCCCTTACACTTAAAAATGAAAAACGAGCTTAGGAGTGAGCCTACAAAAGCTTTGCTCTTAGGCTCTGCGGTGCATAAGCTAGTATTAGAGCCAAAAGATTTTTCAAATGAGTTTAGCGTGGAGCCTGACGTTGATAAACGCACCAAAGAGGGCAAAGCGATCTACAACGATTTTTTAGAAAATTTAGGCGATAAAACCTCGCTTGATCTTGATATTTTTGGCTCAGCCGTAGAGATAGCAAACTCGGTTAATTCCATGCGTGAAACAGCTGTATTTTTAAGAGACGGACTAGCCGAACAAAGCTATTTTAGTGAGATAAATGGCGTTGCGGTTAAATGTCGCCCTGATTTTTATAATGAGAAAATAGGAGCAGTGATCGATCTAAAAACGACCTCAGACGCTTCGGCTACTGGCTTTGCTAGATCGGTAGCTAGTTTTAATTACCACGTGCAAGCAGCGTTTTACAGCGATATTTTAAGAAGCTTAGGCAAAGAGGTAAATTATTTCTTGTTTATCGCCGTTGAAACGAAAGCCCCTTATTTTGTAGGCTTTTATGAGCTTGACGCCGCAGCGATAGAGCAAGGTCGCAAGGCATATCTTGAACTACTAGAGCTTTACAAATATTGCCGTGAGCGTGACGAGTGGTGGGGTTATGCGAAAAAAGACGGCGACAAGATAGAGGCGGTGCAAACTTTAAGCCTACCGACGTGGAAATTTTACGAAAATACAGCGTAGATTTAGTATAATCTAGCTTTTAAAGGAAAAATATGAGCGAAAATGCAACTCCGATGTCGCGAGAAATAAACGCCGTCGGAAAATCCATAAGGGACGATACTTTTGCTGAAGAAGGTCAACAGCGTTTAAATTCATATCGAAGCCTGCATATACCTATTATGCGAGCACTAGCCACGGTCGTAAGGAATAAAAAGCTAAAGCCAAAAATTACCGCAAGGAGGCTAAAGCGTTTTTCATCGATAGAGAAAAAGCTTAAACGATTTCCGACCATGAGACTATCACAAATGCAAGATATAGCTGGCGTAAGAGCAGTTTTTGACAATATAAAAGAAGTCTATAATTTTGCAAGCGATATGCGACGAACCTACAAAAATCAGCGCAATTTTAAATTCCTTAGCGATAAAGATTATATAGGCGAGCCTAAACCGGATGGGTACCGCTCAATACATCAGATTTTTACCTATCAAAAAGGGCAATTTGAGCAAGAGAGTAAAGGACTTAGCGTAGAACTTCAGATTAGAACGCTTTTACAGCACTACTGGGCGACAGCAGTTGAAATTTTATCTTTTAAAACTAGCTCCAATCTAAAGCTCGGCGAGGGAGAGGAATATTACAAAGAGTTTTTTCGGCTGTGCAGCACCCTAATTGCACATCAAGAAAAAACGCCCATCCACAACGACTACAAAGAGCTAAATAAAGCGGAAATTATCCATAAAATCGCCAAGCTGGACCAAGAGCACAATATTCTTAAAAATTTATCGGCTCTTACTTTGACGAGTAAAAATATCCAAGCCGATACGAAAAATAAAAATTTCTACTACTACGTCATGGAGTTAAATTTGGACAGCAACCAGCTTTTTATTAGGGGCTTTAGACAAAAAGAAGCAAATGACGCTAAACTCTACTATGCTGCGCTAGAACACCGAAAAGATACAAGCAATATCGACGTAGTGCTTATATCAATAGATAAAGTAAAACAGCTAAAAGGTGCGTATCCAAACTATTTTCTAGATAGTAAAAATTTTATTAGGTTTATTGAAAAACACTATGAAGCGCTAGATAAGGTTTTATTTACAGAAAAGGAGTAATAATGGCAGATGAAAAAGAAATATATTATGACAACGAAATAGACCATGTAGTGATTGTGTCTGGCAAATATGTCGATAAAATAAAGCTAGATACAGAGCCAAAATACTCAAATTATACAAAAATAGAGGAAGAGCTAATACAAAAAGTTTCGGCGCTATACGGGTCACCTGTTGCTCCATCTAAGGGCGGAACTAAGCACATAGAGCTTAAGTCTGAAAATGGCGATGAGCTTTATGTGTTAGAGTGGCATTACGAAAAACAAAACATAGTTAAGCGTGTGTGTAAAGAGCTTGGCATCACGCAAAGAGAGTTGGCGGAGAGAATAGGAATGAGTGCGGATAGCTTGCGAACGCTAAGCGCAAAAGGGCAAATCAGCACGCAAACCGAAGCCGCCATAAATTTGGTGCTTGAAAACGAAAATTTAAAAAAGGAGCTTGAAAACTACAAAGCGTTAAGAACTGCGATAAAAACGATGATTGATTAATAGACAAAATTTCTGGCTATTAAAAAACTTAATGGCTGGGATTTCCAGCTATTAAAATTATCCACACTTTTAAAACTATTTTGTGAATAATATCTACAAAACTACTTGACAAATCTAAATAATATTGCTATATTTTTGCCAAATATTTAAATAATATCCACACAAGGGGCGAAAATATGCAAAGTTTATTTCAAACAGAGCTGGCACAAGTTGAAATTTTAAATTTCCAAACCTTTACTTCAGAATACGTGGCACAACGTTACGGCGTGAGTGAAAAGACGATCAGAGACCATAAACGCGAGCACGCAGATGAGATAGTCGAGGGCATTCATTTTGTCATAGTTAAAAACGACCGCAACCGCCCACTCATTAAATGGACGCTTCGTGGCATAATCAAGCTTGGTATGTTTATCAGAAGCAAAGAGGCTAAATACTTTAGGCTATGGGCGGAGCAAGAGCTAGAAAAAACAATACTTAGCGAGCTAGCCCAAGCAAAAGAGACTAGACAAAAGAATTTATCACTTGTTAGCCAAGTTTCAAGCCTTAATGCACTCTTGATCGACAATGCCAAACGCCACCGCCGTGAGATCAACGGCTACAAAAGCCAACTAAAACAGCATAATGAAAAGATAGTTGTTTTAAAGCACGAGCTAGAAAAGGCGAGTAACCCACGCCCAAGCGATCCTATATACGCACAGATAAAGGCAGAGCGTGACTATTACAAAGAGAGATACAACAAGCTTTCACAAAGCAAAGACGAAACGATCATTTTAAATTTAGCAAAGATACAAAAAGAGTTAGAAAAGAGCTATACAGCCATAGGAGCAGTTATGGCGTATGCTGACGGAGACGATTATTTCATAAAGAAAGGATAACAAATGAACCAAATACAACAAACTAAACCCCAAAGTCCGGCAAAGAATTTCAACAACCTGATGGCGAAATTCGCCGAGCAAAAGATGAGCGAGATAGTAGCCCTTAGCGGTGGCAGCAAAGTCAAGGCGGATAAATTCGTAACCGATTTAACCCTGCTCGGAATGGATAAGAATATTTTAGAGTGCGAGCCCATATCGGTCTTTAGCGTCGCGCTAAAAATCGCACAGGTAGGTCTATCTATCGTAAAAGAGCAAAAGCAGGCCTATATTGTGCCATTCGTGGAACAAGGTATTAAAAAAGCTCAATTACAAATAGGCTACATCGGCTGGCGAATTTTAGCTAAGCGTGCAGGATACGATATAGATGCAGAGCTGGTGTACGAGTGCGATAAATTTGAATATACCGTCGATGAAAACGGCAAAAAATTCATATTTGAAGCCAATCTAAAAGACCGCAACGAAACAGACGCCGCATGGATAAACGAGAATTTACTCGGCGCAATGGTATGGGCTAGAGACAAAAGCGGCGTAACTAGAGATTTTATCAGCGCGAAAAAGCTAAACCAGCTAAAGAATACCAACCAAGCGGTAAAAAAGGGCAAATTTTCGGCATGGACGAACTGGAGCGAGGAGATGTTTAAAGCAAAGGCCATTAAATACGTCGCTTCAAAGCTGCCAACCGATGATTTTATGCTAATGAGTGCGGTAAATGCCGAAAACGAGGCTTACAAAGACCAACCAAGAATAGAGCAGCAACCACAAAACCTAAACGAGCTTTTGAGTAGTTCGGAAAAACCGAACAGCTCAATTGGTGCAAAAAATTCACAAACTGAATACATCGAAGCTACGCCCCTTGAAGTTGAAATCGCAACTGTAAAAGAAAATTTGACAGTTGAGCCAATGCCCCTCGATCTATTACAAAGCGAACTGGTGAAACGAGGTGCAAGTGAAACAGAGGCTGAAAAATTAGTTGAGAGGTTAAGTATTGATGATGCTACTGCCTATCTAAACGACCCAAATAGCATAGACAATTTAATAGAAAATTTAAGGAACTAAAAATGAAAGCATTAGGAATTTTAAGCGCATTGTTTGCAGGGCTAAAAGGCGTAGATGATTTTCAAGGTGCGCCACAAACAAAAAAGAGCAAAGCCCACATGCCACACTCAAAAACTAGACGCACAAAAGGCGCTTACAATAGAAGCCAAAGAATAAGGGCAAACAGACGAAAGGCTAAAAGATGTTTAACAAAATAGTTTTAGTGGGACATCTCACGCGAGACATCAAGCTTAGATACACCCAAGGCGGCGCGGCGATAGGCAGCTCCGGCATTGCCGTAACCCGAAAATACACGCTAAACGGAGAGAAGCGCGAGGAAACTTGCTTTATAGACATAACGTTTTTTGGTAAGCAAGCAGAGATAGCAAATCAGTATCTCAACAAGGGATCGAAGCTGCTTATCGAAGGAAGACTTAAATTTGATCAATGGACGGACAATAACGGACAAAATAGAAGCAAGCATACGGTAGCCGTCGAAAATATGGAAATGCTAGGTGATGCAAAACAAAACAATCAAGGCTATCAACAAGGAGCGCCTAAGAAACCACAGCAGCAAAAACAGCCTCAACGCCAACAATATAGCGAGCCACAATACCCTGAATACCCAGATGTAGATAGTGACGAGATAGACGGCACTAATGAAATACCATTTTAAGTCGTAAGGTCTTTTGAATTTGGCTTTTTGTAGAATTTAGTCTAATTTTTGTAAAAGGTCAAAAATGGACGCAAGCTACGACCTGCATTTTGATTTCGACGCGGACGGCGGAGCGGACTTTTTTAAAAACGTATCCACCTTTATTGCTAGCTTAGACGAGCTAAACGTCGCTATTTGCTCCTATGTCGATAGTGAAATAACAACCCGCGTTATTTTAGAGGGCGTAGAAAATGGCTCGCTAAAAGCTAAAGTAAAAGACGTGCTAAAAAGCATAGATAGCGACAAGATAAGGAGCTACGTGAAAGACCCAAGAGACGCCATAGCCGATTTGTTGATTAAGGCTAAAGATAAACTAATAGAGCTACTAGAGGACGACCCAAAGCAGTTGCCATATAGAGCCGACGAGATAGTTTGTGAGATTATAGAGGATAGTGAGTTAAAAAATTACGGCTACAAACACAACAAGACCACTCTTTTACGGGCGATGTCAAACCTATCCCAAAGCACGAAAGGATTTAAAATGCCACCACGCATAAATTTAAAAGGCAAAGAGCGAGAAGTAAAAAGTGGTTACGAGTTTAGCGCCGACGATTTAGACGGTGCAATAGAACAAAAAAGCGAGTTTAAAGGTACTTTTATTATCAAAAAGCCAGATTTGGCTGGCGCTAGCAAATGGACTATCATAAATGGAGCTGCCATAGACGTAAAAATCATTGACGAAGCGTGGCTAAAAAAACTAAAACGCCATGAGATAGCACTAAGATATGGTGATAAGATAGCAGGCACGCTAATATCCAAATCCGTGATAGACGCCGACTTAAACGTCGTTAGCACGGATTATTATTTAGACGATATTTTGGGCATCGAAGCGCCTAAAAACACCGAGCAACGAAATTTAGAGATAAAGGAATAAAATGTATAAATGCCCTAAATGCGGAAGCACTAGAGTGGAGAAAGAGCGAATTTATATCGAAGAAGCTGAACGAGAAATCGCTACTGGCGATAGAATATGTCAAGATTGTAAATTTGTTGGTACATCTAATGAATTTAACCGAGACATATACGATCAAGAGTTAGATGATGAAATTTTCGATCATCCAAATTTGCATATACCCAAAGAAAATCTAATCAAAGCTACCTGCAAGGAGCTAAACCTAACGTATAAACAACTAGGCGAGGCGATAGGGCTAAGCGAAGGAAGCATTAAGCGACTAGCGACTAGCGACGAGATAAACACGCAAGCTATTAAATCGTGTGAAATGTTGCTTGAAATCAAAAGCCTAAAAGAACGACTATCAAACACCGAGACGCTAAAAACCGCGCTAAAAACGCTCTTAGATTGACCGACGCGCTTTTGCGTTGGTTAAAAGTCTCAAAATATTACTCAATTTTTTATAAAAAATCTCATTATAATACTAAAAACTCTTGACTTAGTCTCAAAATAATGCTATAATTCTTTTATCAAGCAACAAAATGATACTTGTTTGATAGAAAGGAGTAGCACAATGCAAAGGTTAGATTTTTTAATTCGACTCGCAATGTTGATTTATCTAATCTGCAAAATCCTTAAAATCTGGATTTAGCAAGGGGGCGAAAGCCCCTAACCCAAAACATTGTGCATACTCCTATTTTAGCAAAAGGAGCTTAAGATGAGCGAAATTTTAGAAGTTTTGCAAGTGGTACTTCTGGCATACATTGCATTAATGCTTACGAGGGGGCGCAAATGAACGCCCCTACTAAACAGAAATTTGCCGAGTATTTAGAGCTATACAAGATAGAGCCAAGCAATAGCAACGAGGAAGTGAGCTACAAGGTGCTTGACTGCGCTTATGATCTATTCTGCGCCTTGGAAGCGTTAGCAAAAAATCATAATGCGATGAGAGCCAAAATTTTAAACATACTTCAACTAAAAGGAGAAACGAAATGAATTTAGAAATTTTTAAAAACGAAAATTTTGAGATCAGAGTTGCGGTCGATGAAAATAACGAGCCGCTTTTTTGTTTAGCCGACGTTTGCAAGATTTTAGGACTTGACGGCGTTAATAAAGTTGCAAATGCGATAAAATCTGAGTTTGAGCTGGGGGAATTAAATACCGGTAGCTTTGATACCGGCTACGGCGTTAAAGAATTCACTATGATAACAGAACCGCAGCTTTACTTCGTGCTTATGCGAAGCGGTAAACCGAACGCAAAGCCGTTTAGGATGTTTGTCAATAAAGAGGTATTGCCTAGCATTAGAAAAACGGGAAGCTATACGCAAAAACCGCTTAACTCTATCGACTATCTGCAAATGCAATTAAACGTAATGCGAGAGCACGACGAAAGGCTGACGGCGATCGAGCAAAAACGTCAAAAAGACGAAAGGCGGTTTAGAAATTTAGAAAATACCGCAAAAAGAGACGAGAGCCTAAAAGAATATACGACGGCAGTCGGCTTTGGCATCTCTTAAAAGGCCTTAGCCTAGATAAAATACAATGCCAAAGGCTAGGCACTAAGGCTGCAAAAATAAGCAGAAGCGTGGGCGTGTTGATTGTAGATATTCCCGATCAGAAGCACGGCAAAGTAGGTACAAGGTACATATAGACGCGATATTTTAGAACAAGCATTTAACGAACTAAATTTTAGAGGAGCATATGATGACACATTATAAAAAATTTAAAATTTTACAAGAGCTAGAGCTTCACTTTTGTGGCGAAATGATATTTTCGCCTGAAAACGCCGCCAAAGAATACGGAGCAGCTTTTATTGATGATAAATTTAAACTTGGCAGAGATTATGAAGTACATCAAGGTTGTATATTAGACAAAGATGGAGTAAAGCCGCATGTGCCTTACGTAGTATTTACATATAAAGGCGTAAAAAGGCTTTTAAAAGTCAGTCAAAAAGCAAGAGATAAAATCGACGAGCTTTGGAGAGAGTATATCGTCGATGCAGATATGTGTTAATATCTTAAAAGGCAGTGTGATGACTTACGGCGAAGCGATTATGAACGCAAAAGATAAGATGAAGCTAGTAAAAGGCACGTTTAAGATAGGCGTGCCACTGCCACAGCGGTTAAATTACGAAAGTGCGATGAAATACTACTGCGAAAAACTAGACCGCTACTGGCTTAGTAAAATTGAACTAAGCCCAGCCTCTAAATTTTCAAAGCAAGACGTGCTACAAATATTAAAAGGTAAAAATCTAAATGGAGCGAGCGATGACAACGGCTGAGATAAAAGACGCAGCTATTTTTTTGATGGCGTATTCGTTTCTGAAAATGGATAGCACGCAGGAGCTAGGGCTATTTATCAATAAAAAAGCGAGCAAATTTATTGATGAGCTAATAGAGGCGATGACGCCAATAGTAGGACACTATCACGCTTTTAAAAGGCGGATAGAAACTCAGATAAACGCTTTGGATAACAAGGCGAGCATTGCCAAGCAAAGCTTTAGCACGACAGCGCCACAGTTAGCTTGCGATCTGCTTTATTTGCGCTTAGCGCCAAACGAACGCAAAGGGCAAAGGCTGGCGCCGATACTAGCGGAGTTTTACGCGGCGAATAAAGACAAGATAGCGTATATCTCAAACAAGAGCTGCGATACAAAATACCGCAAAGAAGCAGAGGATAGCCAAACGCTGGCTTATTTTTATATTGAGAATATTTGAAAGGATAAAAATGAGTAGTCCAGAAAAAGAAAAGCACTTGGCTGCCCTTGCAAACCTAGAGGCGTTTTGCGAGGCACACAATAAAAAAACAAAGCTAGTCGAGCAAATACAAGGTTTGCTCTTTAAATGCGACGTCCGCTATTTACGACACGCTCTGCGAGATCTGAAAGATTATATAAAGGAGAAAAAATGAGCGATAAATTTATTACTCGTGATGAAGCCTTGAAAGAGTTAGGGCTAACATCGCCTATCAGTCTAAGGCGATTAGTGCTAGCAGGCAAGATCACAGCAAGCAAGATCAACTCTAAGATAATTTATTATTCTCAAAACTCTATTTCTGCCTACAAATCAGGCAAAGCCGCCCAAACTATCTAAATAATCACTCCACCACTGCATAAGCCTAGCCCTTGCTTTTAAATTTTTGGCGTGATTGTATGCGTCTTTAACCTTGTTACTCTCAACGTGTGCGAGGCAAAGCTCGATAACATCACTATTACAGCCGTGCTTATCTATATTTTCGTTAGCGATCGTGCTAAATGTGGCCCTAAAGCCGTGTGGCGTTACCATATCATTATTAAAGCCTAAATTTCTAAGCATTGAGCGGATAGTATTATCACTAATTGGGCGTATATTTGATTTTACGGACGGAAAAATTAACTCACTTTTTAACGGCAGACGCTCACGATAGGTTTTTAGTAAATCGATAACACTTTTACTTAAAAATACTTCGTGAGCCCTTGCCGTTTTCATCTCGTCTGCTGGGATATGCCAAAGGCAATTTTCAAAATCTATCTGCGACTACTTGGCATTTCTAGCGTTTTGCCCTCTTACTGCGGTATATAGTTGAAATATCGCACACGTTTTTACTCTTATATCTCCAAAGTAATCTCTTATCGCCATTAATACGGCTCTTATCTCATCATCATTTTTTAAGTATGCAAAATGTTTTACATCTTTTTTGCCGATTAGCGCGCTTTTATCAATATCCGAGATGATATTATGCTCTACGTACTCGTGTAAAAGAGCAAATTTATAGAAGCTATTTAGTGTCCCTAACGTTTTTCGTATCGTTTCTTGCTTGTCATCGCCAAGAAGTGGTGCAAGGGCAGCAATAATATCTTTTCTAGTTATCTCTTTTATCCCCACCTCTCCAAATTTTGGCAAAAATAATGTTTCAAACCGCCTTTTTATCCAAAACTGCTGTTTCTCACTCAACTTTCCCTTTGTTTTATACCACGCTTCAAATACTGCCTTAAATTTTGTTTTTTCTGCTGTTTGAGTTAGGCTCTCACCTTGATTAAGCTTTAATCTTAGCTCGTTTCTTTTATCTCTTGCTTCGCTTAGGCTCATCTCGTCATATTTACCCAGTGTTAGGCGGTGGCGCTTGCTATTTTCTCGAAACTCATATATGAAAAATTTTGTGCCGTTTGGCATTATTTTAATTAGCAAATTATCGCCGTCGCTGACAAAATATGGCTTCTCTTTTGCTTTTAGGTTTTTAAACTGCGTGATCGTGAGTTGGCGTGAAAGCTTAGGCATTTTAGCTGTCCTTTTGGCTGACTATTATTATATTTTTAGCTACTTTTTTGGATGTGATCAGCTAAAAGTCAGCTAAAAAGTTGTGATAATAATAGTTTGTCATTGTTTATAATTTTATGTATAAAGGCTTTAAAATAACGTTAAAATCGTGGCTCAATGTTTGCAAAAGTTGATAAAAGTTTGGGATTGTTTATAAGTAGTGGCGGACAGAGAGGGATTTGAACCCTCGAGCCCCGATTAAGAGCTGCACCCTTAGCAGGGGTGTGGTTTCAGCCACTCACCCATCTGTCCATAAAAAGAAATCGCATTATAATTGAACGCCGCTGATATCTTGCTTAAATTTACATTTCACAATCGCAGACCTCAGATAGAAAATCTAAAACAAAAATTTATAAATTTAGCCCTTCCAAAGCCACCATTTTAGCTTGGCTTTGTCTGGGTGCGGCGTATTTACATAGTAGCAAATCATACGGTAAACATAGAGGATACACCTATCGCTGCCGCGTCCGAGCGCCTTTGTGCGCTCAAACATCTCGTCTGGATCTGCACCCTTTAACGAAGCAATGTCTATATAGCCGAGTGCCAGCAGATCGGCCTGCGTCGCTTCGCCAACATAGAGGATTTTCTTAAAATCACTCAAATTTAGCTCCTCACTTCGCTTTGATATCATCTTCACGCAACATTTTGTAAAAAAGCTTAGTTAAAAACCACTTCACACAAGTTCAAATTTTAAATTTGCTCCAAAATTCGTTCACAAATTTCTCTTGGATTTGCATTTTCATAAATCGGCCTGCCAACAACTATAAAGTCACTACCCTCTTGCTTTGCACTCACTAAGTTTGCTACTCTTTTTTGATCTCCAGCGCTCTCTCCAAAAGGCCTAACGCCAGGACAAAGCGTGATAAATTTCTCATTTGTAACATCTTTGATGAGCTTGCTTTCAAAAACAGAACAGACCATTCCATCAAGCCCTGATTTAAAACTCATCTGGCTAAATTTTCTAACTGAGCGAGCAAGCGTATCGTTATAAACCATCCCAAATTCACTCTCGCTAAAGCTAGTCAGTGCCGATACTGCGAGCACTAAAGGACGATTCCCAAGACCAGCTAGCCTATCCATAACTGTCTTCATCGCGCGCTCACCAGCGCTAGCATGCACATTTATCATATCTACGCCGATTTTTGAGACGACTTCAGCCGCATCTGCCATCGTATTTGGGATGTCATAAAGTTTTAGATCGAGAAAAATTTTAAAACCTTCAATCCCTTTTAGCTCTTCTATAAATTTTGCCCCATCCCTAAGATAGCTTCTAAGCCCTACTTTTAGCCAAAGATCAAGCCCTTTTAGCTCGCGAGCAAGGGCTAAATTCTCTTCGCGACTAGCCATATCAAGTGCGACACAGAGCCTCACAGATCGCCCTTTAGCTTATCAAGTACACCGTTTATAAATTTTGGTGCCTGATCACTTCCAAGTTCTTTCGCAAGCTCAATCGCTTCGTTTATGATGACAGCCTTATCAGTTTGGCTAAATTTCATCTCATAGAGCCCAAGTCTAAGGATGGCTAGTTCAGTCGCACCAACCTTACTAAAATCGCCGTCTTTTAGATATGGTTTTAAAATTTCATCTAGTTTTTCTTTATTTGCGAGCACCTCTTTAAAAGTCTGCTGCGCCTCACTTTTTCGCTCGTTTCTTATCTTTTTCTCTTCTAAAAATTCCTCTTCAAATGCAGCAGTTACCGGATTTATCTCGTTTGAGTATAGTAGCGAAACGACGGCCTGCCTAACCTGATGACGAGTCGCCATTTTACGCCTCCAAATTTTTATATAAGCTTAGCATCTCGATTACGCCCGTCATCGCTTCAAAGCCCTTATTTCCAGCCTTTGAGCCCGCTCGCTCGATGGCTTGCTCGATGCTATCTACCGTTAGCACGCCAAAGGTCACCGGTTTGCCGTATTTTAGCGTGACGTTTGCGATGCCCTTGGTGGTCTCGGCGCTAACGTAGTCAAAGTGAGGCGTAGAGCCGCGGATAACCGCTCCCACGCAGCAAACTGCGTCAAATTTACCGCTTGCTAGCGCCTTTTCTAGCGCCATAGGTATCTCAAACGCGCCAGGCACCAAAATGAGGCTCAAATTCGCCTCATCCCCGCCGTGACGCAAAAACGCGTCCCTCGCGCCCTCCACCAGCCTATCGGTGATGATGTGGTTAAATCTAGCGCCCACTATGGCAACCTTCTCGCCGCCTTTTAGAGCCAAATTTCCTTCGATTATTTTCATGATTTTCCTTCGTTAAAATTTATTGCAATTCTAGCGAAAAGTTGTATAAATTATCTATTTCCTTTTTTTCTATTACACTCTGCGCAGAGCATTTGGCAGTTTTCGCGCACAGTTTTGCCACCCTTGCTCCACGGCGTTATGTGATCGGCGTCCATCTGTTCTATTTCAAATTTTTGACCGCAGTGAGGGCAAATTCCGCCTTGTTTTTCGTATATTTCGCGTTTCACCTCATCGTCGAATGCGCGCAAATTTAAAAATTTCTCGTCGCCGCTTAAAACGTATTCGTAAATTCCCGCTTTTTTGCCTACTTCGCTATCTCTCATCAGCTGCAAAATTCGCTCTTCCAATTCCCTGGCGTCAAGCGTCTTGTCTTTAAATTTATTGTAAAGAAAGCCCCATTCCAGCCCCTTCATCTCTTTACGATATTTTATAAATTTTGCCTTTACCCAGTCGATGACGCCGCTAAAATAAAGCCACAGCTCGTCGGCGTTTTGCGCGCCCGTTTGTTTTTGATGAGCCGTATATTTTTCTATATCTTCGGCATTTTTCGAGCCCGTTTTCCACATTATCGCTTGCTCCAAAATATCCTGCCGTAGCGGATCGCCTTTTAGATAGTCCTTGCCTTTTTGTGCGGCTAGGCAGTTTCTTTTGCTAAATTTTAACTTCGCATCGCTTAGCCATTCGCAAGTAAATACCGCATTTCTTAGCTCTTGATCGGTTAGTTTTTCGCCGGCTATATTTATAGTTTTAAACCATTCTAGCTTCTCGCTGTCGCTACCCTCGCAAATGTAAATCATAAGCTCATAGTTTAAAAATTTTTCTTTTTTATCATCAGGCATCGTGTGAAAAGCCGTTACGCTACTCGCCCACTCGGCTTTAAACGCCATTTTATCGAGGCTAAAATCCCCATTTACAAAGTCGCAAATACTGATAGTTCTTTGTTGTCCATCAAGCACTTCATATTCGTTTTCGCCGTTTTTTACCCAGTACATCGTATTTAGCGGGAAACCCCAAAGGCAAGTGTTTATCACAGCATCTCGCTGTTTGTCGCCATAGACAAATTCGCGCTGATATTTTGGACGGATATTTAAAGCTCCGCCATAGCCTATAACCTGTCCATTTTCTTCATCTCTGACGTAGCCATTTACTAGTTCTTTTATGGTGATTTTCTTTAACTCAATTTTCACTTTGTCTCCTTTTTGGGCATTTTATTTTTAATCAAAATTCGTGCGTAAATACTTGAATATAATTCACCAGTTTCATAGTCCTTAAAGGCTGGTTTTTTATCAGTTTGTGGATTAAATTTGCGATACAAAGTCCCTTTGGCATTAAATGTAAATTTACCAGTAGGAAGTCCTTTCTTATCTAAAATTTCCATTCTTTTATTGCAAGAAAATTCTATTGAGCCAACAATTCCAAGTGCATTAATCTCAAATTGTTGTGGATTGTATTTATCTAAAAACGTTATGGGCACGCCCATCGCGCCTTCGTAATCCATCGGAATTTCTATAGTTTTATCGACGTTTATCGCGTCGTAATTATCGTATTTTGAGTATTTTTGCGGATCAAAAGTGTAGATAGTTTCTAAAATTTCGTTACGTTTTTTATGAGGCAAATTTGTAAACCAATTTACACCAGAAACCCTTATCATTCCTTCTATATGATGACTCGCGGTTGCATAGTCTTCGTAGTGTATGTTTATAAAATGCGCTGCACCGCCTTTAAAACCGTATCCTAGCCAAATTTGGTTATCTTTTATGAGTTTAAAAATTTCCTTGTAAGTTATGGCATTTTGATGACCAATAATTACAAACTTTTTATCATATTCAACTAGTTGCGCGACATATTCACGAAATAGCGAAAATGGAGGATTTGTTACTACGATGTCAGATTGTTTAAGAAGTTCTATGCATTCAGCGGAACGAAAATCCCCAGCTGGATAATTTTCATCATGATTTAGTAAATTTGGTTTTAAACGAGCGATAAATTCATCTATTTTCGCTCCGTCATTTAAAATTTCGCCCTTTTCATCCACACCTTCATAGATGAAATAGCTCGATTTCTCAAGCGCGGCGCGCTCGTCTCTCTCGAAGCTTCGCCATCAAACAAAGTTGGATTTTTTAAAGCCGAAAACTCTTCTCCGCTTGCATTTTTATAGCAGGTAGTCACAAGTCTTTTAAGCCCAAAAGATAAAAGTTATAGGCAAAATATTTAAAGAAATTTGACTGCTTAGGATCGTCGCAGTTGCAAAACACAATTTTGTCTTTAAAATGCTCTTTGTAGTGTCTTACTTCATTTTGAATATCATTAAACTGCGTGTAAAATTCATCATTTTTACCGCTTTTAGCCTTATGTAAATTTGCATTTTTACTTTTTGCCATTTTACCTCGATTTTATATTTTTAGGATTTAGCTAGCCGCTCGTTTTAACTTTAAATTATCTTTAACATTACCGCGCTTAGCGTTATTAGCGATAAATAAAAAGCCCTTTGCGCGCTCATTTTTTCGCCGTTAAAAACCACTCCGACGCCCACGGCTCCGACCGCTCCGATACCCGTCCAGATCGGTACGCTACCGACATCGCCATCGCCTGCATCGCGTAACTCAAAAGCTAGAGCGAAAGGGCGAAATTCGCGGTTAAAATCAAAAAATTTGCCGCCTTTTTCACGCCGAAGCTTTTTTGAAATTTGGTTAGAAAAAACACGCCCGAGACCTCGCAGAACCCGGCCGCCACAAGAGCTAAAACGTGCGTCAAGATTTTAGCCTTTTTAGCCCCAGCACGCCCGCGATCAGCGTCGCTATGAAAAATAGCCGCAATAAATCCGGCGTCTGACCGCTCGCGCGAAATTCGCTCACGATCTCAGCAATCACTACAAAAAAGGCCCCAAGCCCCACGAACACGGTGTACGTGATGCTAATGGGCAGGTATTTCATAGCGATTATAAACGACGTGAAGCTAACGCAAACGAGCATCGCCGTGAGCGCGATCTCCGGTGCGCTTGAGGCGTGCTTTAGCCCATACGCCCAGCCGCACTCGGCGACCGCGCCGCCCAACACCCACAAAAAGCCCTTAGTTTGCATCGCCTAGGGCGTCTTTTATCTTAAAAATTTGAGCGATATTTGCGTCTAACTCATCCAAATTTAGCATATTCGGCCCGTCGCAAAGCGCCTCGCAAGGATTTACGTGCGTCTCGTAGAAAAATCCGTCCACGCCCGCAGCCGCCGCCGCACGCGCCAAATACGGTACGAATCTCGCGTCCCCGCCGCTTTTCTCACCCAAAGCCGACGGCATCTGCACGCTATGCGTAGCGTCGAAAATCACTGGCGCAAATTCGCGCATTAGCACCAAATTTCGCATATCTACGACTAAGTTTCCGTAACCAAAGGTGCTGCCTCGCTCGGTTAGCCAGACGCCATTTGCCTTTGCGACCTCGTATCCATCGATGCTCACACCTCTTGTCTCAAGCACCTTTTTAACAGAGTGCTTCATAGCAGATGCTGCTAAAAACTGCCCTTTTTTGATATTTACGACCGCTTTTGTCTTTGCAGCTGCCACGAGCAAATCAGTTTGGCGGCACAAAAATGCAGGAATTTGCAGCACATCAGCCACTTCGCTAACAGGCTGAGCTTGATAGCTCTCGTGGATATCGGTTAAAATTTTAAAGCCAAATTCTTTTTTCACCTCAGCTAAAATTTCACAACCCTTCTCTAGCCCAGGGCCACGAAATGAGCTAATACTCGTGCGATTTGCCTTGTCAAAACTCGACTTAAAGTAAAAATCAAGCTTTGGATTTTCATTAAATTTAACTAGCCTCTTTGCCACTTCAAAAACAAGCTCCTTACTCTCTATCACGCAAGGTCCAGCGATTAAGATCATCTTTTCTCCTTTATTTTTCTCTAAATTTTCTAATCCAATTTATCAAAAGCGGTCTATCATCGTTTGCAGGCACTTCAAACCATTGAGAACAAAGTTTATAGTATATGCCATTTATTAGTATTGGGACCGCATAGTAGCGAACTTTTTCATATTCACTATCTGCCTTAACTAATGCAGCATAGTTTAGCCCGAGATAATCTTTGCTATATTTTTCACTTTGTAGCCTGCTTATCTCATCCGCACCCACTCTACCACTTTCTAAAATTTCTCTCATTATGATACGCGCTATTTGTCCGACTTTTAGCTCTGCGTATTCATCTTGATTGTTTTTGTTGTCAATATATTCTTTAGAAAATTGATAAGCATTTGAGACTATTTTTCGCTTCTCTTTTTCGATTTTTCCAATACTTTTTGGCTCTTTTTTATCAAATAAAGTTAGCATCTGATAAGAGCGCATAAAAAGCTCTGCTGTGTCGGCTATTTTGCCACTTACTTCCAAAATAGGTTTTAAGACAGAATTTAAAAAGTCATCATTAGCAATTATTCTAAAATCAAATTCCAATCCCATTTTAAGCATCATCTCATTTAGATCAATAAAGCAAGGTTGCAAGGAATATAAAATTTGTTTGTTTATTTTTGGAGATGCAAAAATAATATTGGCTTTTTTAACACCGAAATATCCATAAATACATATAGCTGTTCTTATGCATTTTTTTACAACTCTAGCCACTGTTTCATCAAGCCCACCATAATTTAGCCCAGACTCATGAAAAGCAACATCAACTGCGTAAATTTCACTAACTCCATCTCTCACACAAGTGCCAAGCGCATCACACTCTGCTTGTTGTAAAAGTTGTTTTAATGATGTATTTTGTTTATAAATTTTATATCCGTATTTGCTAGAAAAAAGCTCATCTGTTTTTGACATTATATTTTCTAACTCGTCTGAAAATTTTATCTCCCATTTTGAAGAAATTTTCCAATTAGTTTGCACTATTTGGCACTCTTTAACATGACGAAGCCAGGAGTAAAATAAAGATTCGCCGATTTCGATTTTCATAGTATTGTCCTACTTTTCTCTAACAACTAAAATTCCACTAACCACGACAAGCATGATACCTACAAGCGCTAAGTGATTTGGTAACGCATCGCCCATAAAATAGCCAATTATAAGCGTGAAAATGACGTCTGCGTAGCTAACCGCAGCGATCACTCCAGCCTTTTTGCCAACCGCAAACGCCTTTGTCATGTACGACTGAAAAAAATATCCGCTAAGCCCCATTAGCAAGATAAAAATAACGTTATACCAGCTTGGCATGCTAAATTTTGAAAACAAAAAATCAAGTGGCTCGTAGGTGAAAAATTCTGCCAAACCCATGCAAATAAGTGGCAAAAACGAGCCCCAAAGCATAAAACTTAGCACGATAACATTTGTACCGTAACTCTTGTTTAGCTCCTTTACACTCGTATATGCGATCGCTGCACCAAGGCCACTCCAAACGCCGATAATATCAGTCTTGCTTATGCCTAAATTTGGCTGGATAACAAGCAAAATTCCCCCAAATCCCAAAAATACAGCAAACCAGCCAAGCGAGCTTAGACGCTCTTTGAAAATAAAGGCTGCGAGGATGGCTGTAAAGATTGGATTTGTCTTTTGAAATGTAAAAGCTGTGGCCAAATTTACATGAGCGACATTATAAAAAAAGGCAAAAAGTGCGACCGTACCCACAAAACCGCGAAACATCAGTAAAAAAAAGTGTCCACCAGCTTGCTTAAATGGAAATCTATAAATGGCATAAATAACGATGAAAAGGCCTATTAAATTTCTAAAAAATACAACTTCGATAGATGGCATATCTTTGCTAAGATACTTTGCGAATGCGCCAGTAACGGCAAACATAAAGCAAGCAAAGAGCATATAAAAAATGCCAAGATGCGAAATATAAAACCTTTTTAACATCACAAGACCTTTAAATTTAAAGTAGCCATTTTAATGAAAAGTGGCTTAAATTTTGGTTGATTTTTTCTTTTATTTTGGCGCTTTTAAGCAAATTTTTATACTTTATATAAGTCAAAAATTTGTATAATCAGCCATCACGAAAAGGACAAAATTTGCAAAAAGTAATATTAGTAGGCAAGCCAAATGTCGGCAAAAGCTCACTTTTTAACCGCTTAGCTGGTCGTCGTATCGCTATAACAAGCGATGTTAGCGGCACGACAAGAGATACGAACAAAGCTAAGATCGAAGTTGAGGGCAAAGAGTGCATTTTAATCGACAGTGGCGGCCTTGATGATAGCAGCGAGCTTTTCAAAAATGTAAAAGCAAAGACCTTAGCAGAGGCTAGAAATTCAGACGCCATTTTATACATGGTCAATGGCAAAATGATGCCAGATGATGAAGATAGAGCCATTTTTTATGAGCTTAGCAAGCTAAATTTACCAATCGCACTAGTCATCAACAAAATAGACAGCAAAAAAGACGAACAAAGAGAGTGGGAATTTGTAAGCTTTGGTGCGAAAAATGCCTTTGGAATTTCCGTAAGCCACAACACAGGCATAGATGAGCTTAGCATGTGGCTAGCAAAGCACATAGAAGATAAAGCTCAGATAAAGGCCGATACAAGCGAAGATTTTGATGATTTTTTAGAAAACTATAACGACAAGGGAGAGCTAAGCGACGAGATAGACTATGAGAGCAAAAACATCAGAGTTGGTATCATAGGCCGCGTAAATGTCGGCAAAAGCTCGCTTTTAAACGCTCTTGTAAAGGAGAGTCGCGCTGTCGTTAGCGACGTGGCAGGCACTACGATAGATCCAGTTAATGAAATTTACGAGCATGATGGCAGGGTTTTTGAGTTTGTAGATACTGCTGGCATCAGAAAGCGTGGCAAGATCGAGGGCATCGAGAGATACGCACTAAATAGAACTGAGAAAATTTTAGAAGAGACGGACGTAGCGCTACTAGTGCTTGATAGCTCTGAGCCATTAACTGAGCTTGATGAGCGTATCGCTGGCATCGCTTCAAAATTTGAGCTCGGCGTCATCATCGTGCTAAACAAATGGGATAAAAGTAGCGAAGAATTTGACGAACTCTGTAAAGAGATAAAGGATAGATTTAAATTTTTAGCATACGCGCCGATCATCAGTGTTTCGGCACTTGGCGGCAAAAGAGTGCATAAAATTTACCCGCTCATAGTTGAAATTTATAAAAACTACACTCAAAAAATCCAAACTTCAAAGCTAAACGAAGTGATTGGCGAAGCGACCAAAGCACACCCACTGCCACGCGATAAAGGCAGGGTCGTGAAAATTTACTATGCAGTGCAGTTTAAGACAGCGCCGATCATGATAGCGCTCATAATGAACCGCCCAAAATGCCTGCACTTTAGCTACAAACGCTATTTAACAAATAAGCTTAGAGAGAGCTTTAATCTAACTGGCGTACCTATCGTGCTAATCCCTAAAAAACGTGGAGAGAGTGATGAAAACAAAGAACAATAATATCGTTTTGATAGGATTTATGGGCGTTGGCAAAGGCACGACCGCAAGGGCGTTAAGCAAGGCACTAAAGACGATAAACCTTGACTGCGACGACTTGCTAGAGAGCTCTCAAAATATGAAGATAAAAGCTATCTTTGAAGAGTACGGAGAGGAGCATTTTAGGCAGCTTGAAAAGGATCTAGCCAAATTTTTAGCCACAAATGTCAAAAATGCGATCATTTCGACAGGTGGCGGCTTTGCAAAGGTTAAAAATTTAAAAAAAATTGGTACCGTGATCTATCTAAAAGCTAGTTTTGAAGCGATCATGCAAAGGCTAAAAAATAGCAAAAATAGCGAGAAAAAACTCGCCAAACGTCCGCTTTTAAGCGATCTAAAAAGAGCTGAGGCGTTACATCTGGAGCGAGAGGAGCTTTATGAGAAAAAGGCTGATTACATCGTCGAAGTCGAGGGTAAAACTCCAAAGCAAATCGTAAAAGAGATAAGGATGCTTTTAAAAATTTAGTTGTAAAGTGGTGCGAAATACTACTTGCAACAATAAATTTTAAGATCAGGCTGGATGGCTATCTCGCGTGGTGTTAAAATTTGAAATGTTTGAGCTAAATTTAACGTTTTATAGTGAGAAATTTTGGCGAAGTATCGTGAGATGATTTTTTGCTTCACTTGTTCGTAACGCTAAAGCGATGAGAGTTGTGTGATAAAAATTTTAAGATTAAGTTGGACTAAAAAGTCTAACGTGATGTTAAAATTTAAGAGCTTTTGGCAAAGAATTTTTTGTTTAGGCGAAGCAAAATTTTGTTTTTAAGCGAAGGCTAGACGCATGGTCTACCAGTTAAATTTTAAGATTAGATTAGATACAAAAACTCTAATGTAACGTTAAAATTTAAAAAGCATTTTGGCGAAGTATCGCGAGATGATTTTGATAGTTGTGTAGAAATTTTAAGCCGAGGCTAGACACATAGTCTGCCGAAAGTTTAAAATTTCAAATCTCTATCAAAAGCGCTCGCGAGAAAAAGCCAAAATTTGAAAGGATAAGATGAGAGTATTAACCGGCCTCCAACCCTCCGGCAAACTACACCTTGGCAACTACTTTGCCTCGATAAAACAGATGGTTGATATGCAAGAGCAAAATGAGATGTTTATGTTTATAGCAAACTACCACGCGATGACAAGCCTTAGCGAGGCCAAAGCCCTAAAGCAAAACACTTTTGAGGCTGCGTGTGCGTTTTTGGCACTTGGGATCGATCCAAATAAAAGCATATTTTGGGTGCAAAGTGACGTTAAAGACGTGCTTGAGCTTTACTGGGTGCTAAGCCAGCACACACCGATGGGCCTACTTGAGCGCGCGCATAGTTACAAAGATAAAGTCGCAAAAGGTCTTAGTTCGCACCACGGACTCTTTAGCTATCCAGTTTTGATGGCAGCTGACATTTTGCTTTATAATGCACAGGTCGTACCCGTGGGCAAAGACCAGATCCAGCACGTAGAGATCGCACGTGATATTGCGATAAAATTTAACAACGAGCATGGAGAAATTTTTACATTGCCTGAGGCGAAGATCGATGAAAATGTCGCCACCGTGCCTGGCACAAATGGCGAAAAGATGAGTAAAAGCTACGGCAATACAATCGACATCTTTGCTGATGCTAAAACGCTTAAAAAGCAAATTTCTAGCATCGTGACAGATGGCACGCCGCTTGAAGAGCCAAAGCAGTGGCAAAACTGCAACGTCTATAATATCGCCAAACTTTTCTTAGACGAGAGTGGGCAAAAAGAGCTTCAAGCTAGATATGAGCGTGGTGGCGAGGGGCATGGGCACTTTAAAGCTTATCTAAATGAGCTTATTTGGGACTATTTTAAAGATGCGAGAGAGAAATTTGAGCATTATCAAAATAATCCTGACGAAGTGTCTGGAATTTTAGAAATAGGAGCCAAAAAGGCAAGTAATGTTGCTCAAACAACGATAAAAAAAGTTCGTGAAGTAGTCGGAATTTATTAATAAAGGAAAAATATGCAAAATTTATATCCATACGCACAAATAATTCATCTTTTTTGTGCAATCATTTTTGTTGGTTACCTCTTTTTTGATGTAATCATTTTTAAGGCAGCTTGTAAAAAAATGCCACCTGAGCTTGCTCAAAAGGCAAAACAGGCTATCGGTTCAGTTGCTATTAAGATAATGCCACTTTGCATCTTGCTTTTGGTATTAACTGGAGGCATGATGATGAGTAACTGGGTCGGATCAAAGGCTGGAGGCTACTTTGAGACAAATTTACAAATCATTTTTATGATCAAATTTTTCTTAGCAATGCTAATCGTAGCTGCGGTTATAACAAATTTGAGCTGCAAATTTATATTTAAACGCCCTAGCCCACTTGGCAACATACATCCATTTGCGCTAACAGCAGCAGTTTTTATAGTACTTTTTGCAAAAGTTATGTTTATGGTTTAAGGATACGGAATGATAAATTTAAAACTACTCGAGACAAATTACGATGAATTTGTAAAAAAACTTGAGGGAAAAAATGTAAAAGCTCAGCTGATTGACGAGCTTTTACAAACTTTTAACGAGCTAAAACAAAAGCGCAAAGCACTTGAAAATTTCCAAGCGATCCAAAATGCAAAGAGCAAAGAGCTTGGCATAAAGGCAAGAGCCGGTGAAGACGTAAGTGAGCTTAAAAATGAGCTAAATTTAAACAAAGCTGCACTTGCTGATGCTGATGAGATCGCTAAACAATATGAAGAAAAGCTTGAGCAAATTTCATTTAACGTGCCAAATATAACCGATAATGATGTGCCATTTGGTAAGGACGAGGACGATAATGTCTGCATAAAAACGGTGCTTGAGCCAACTAAATTTAGCTTTACACCAAAAGAGCACTGGGAGTTAGGTGAGAGTCTTGGCTGGCTTGACTTTGAAAGGGGCGCAAAGCTCTCAGGATCTCGCTTTACCGTGCTTAGAGGCATGGGAGCAAGGCTTAGTAGAGCGCTTGTTAATTACATGATCGACTTTAACAGCGCGCGTGGCTTTGAGCTTGTAAATGTCCCTTATCTAGTAAGCTCAAACACACTTTTTGGTACTGGTCAGCTGCCTAAATTTGAAGAGGATCTTTACAAGGTTCGCGACGAGGACCTTTACCTCATCCCAACTAGCGAAGTACCTGTGACAAATTTATACAATGACACGATCATTGAGGCCGAGCAGCTTCCTATAAAAATGACTTGCTACTCAGCATGCTTCCGCCAAGAGGCAGGCTCAGCAGGACGTGATACTAGAGGTATGATCCGCCAGCATCAGTTTGAAAAGGTCGAGTTGGTAAGCATCACAAAGCCTGATCAAAGCGAAGACGTGCTAAATGAGATGGTATCGTGCGCAAGCGATCTACTAACTAGCCTTGGACTTCCTCACCGCCATATGCTTCTTTGCAGTGGCGATCTTGGCTTTAGCGCGGCAAAGACGATAGACCTTGAGGTTTGGTTGCCAGGTCAAGGTAAATATAGAGAGATCAGCTCTATTTCTAATACTCGTGATTTTCAAGCAAGGCGTGCAAAAATTCGCTTTAAAGATGGTAAGAAAAATATGCTTGTAAATACGCTAAATGGCTCGAGTCTAGCTGTGGGTAGGACGCTAATAGCAATAATGGAAAACTACCAAAAAGCAGATGGCACTATCGAAATTCCAGAAGTTCTTAAAAGGTATATGTAGTGGCTGAAGAAGAGGTTGTAGTTTTAAAACCACCTGGCGAGCAAGCAGAGCAAGCGCCTGAAGAGGCAAAAGCCGAGGCACCTGAAGAGATCGTCTCACTTGAGAGTATCGCAAGTGAGGGTGTGCTACAAGATGAGAGCATCCCAGAGCCAATTCCTGTAAAAAAGAGCAATAAAAAGCTCTTTATAATAGCAGGCGTGGTCGCTCTAGTGCTTATCATCTTAATAGTGGTTTTGCTAGTTATCTTGCTAAAGAAAGACAAAAAAGAGAACATAGATACTGCAAGTATCGTAAAAAATATAGAAAACAACTACCAAACGCAAAATTTTGGCGCTTCAAAGATCGATGAGATGATAAATAAAGCCAATCAGTTCTATGAGCGTGGCAATAAATTTGAAGCGTTAAAAATTTATGAAAACATAGCTGTTTATAACCAGTCTCTCTCAAACTACAACCTCGGTGTTTCGCAGATGAAACAAGAAAGATGTGATGAGGCGATCGTATCTTTTAACAAAGCTATAACTGATAGAGAAAACACGGCGGTTAGTGCGATAAACGCAGCCGTTTGCTCACTTGAGCTAAATAACACTAAAAATTTTAATTACTATATAGGACTTGCTGATTCATTTTTGCAGTATGAAAACAACTCGCCACTTTATAGCTATTACTACGCGCTTATAAACTACTATAAAGGCAACTATTACGAGGCGCTTCAAGCACTTTCTCATCCAAATACCACAGATTATAAAAACGAATATGCATATTTAAGCGCAAAAATTTTATCACTTCTTGGAGATGATGAGAGAGCAATAGCTAAGCTTGAAGGGCAAAAGGCATTTAAGGCCGACTTCACGCTAGCACAGCTCTATGCAAGACTTGGCAAATACGATAAGGCAAGGGATTATCTAACAAAAGCTTCTAAAAATACGCCAAATATCGATCTTATCAAGATGACTGAGGCGCTAATTGATCTAAAAACTGCTGACTACGGCGACGCGGCAGCATTTATCAAAGATGTTTACGACTACAATGCTTCTTTGCCAAGCAAAATTTACAAGATAAAAACGATACTAAAGCCTGATCTTTTTGATGTCAGCCTAGCTCAGGCACACTTTAGTGATGATATGTTTTTTGATAGAACAAGGCGCTATGAGACGCTTTTCTACTTCGCACCCTACAAGGTCTTTGACGCAAAACAGAGCATCGAGCAGATAAGAAAAGGCGGTGTTAGCGTCTTTTTAGACGATACATCAGCAGCAAACGACTATCTTAGCCAAAGTGCAGCTGCTTCAAAAGTAAATGCAAAACTTAGCGAAGCTATCGCAAAAGCACTAAGCTACCGCTTAAAAGAAGCGAATAAAGAGTTTGAAGAGCTAGCTAGCACTTATCCAAATCACTCTATCTTACAATACAACCTCGCCCTAAGCTACGCTCAGCTTGGAAATTTTAGCCTTGCTGCAAAACACTTCATAGCAAGCTATCACCAGGACGTAAATAACCATCTTGCAGGTATTTTTGGGGCAATCTGTCTAGATATAAATAGAAATTTGAACCCAAAACTCATTGAAGAGATCGGCGAAAATTTAGAAAATGACAAGAGTTTAAAGCCTGTAAATTTATATGCCTCGCTTCTAAGCCTGGTTAGCGGCAACCAAAGTGCGATGATAAGGTGGCTTGAAGAGCCAAAAGAGCAGACAATGCTAAATTTAGCCTTTGATATCATCATCGCAAAAGTAACAAACAATGATGAGCTAATGGCAAAGAAAGCTGATGAACTACTAAAAATTTTGCCAAATGATATTATTGCAAATATCTTAAATTTCATCTCGAAAAACAAAGAGCAAAATGTCAAAGAGTATGCAAAAGCGATACAAATTCACTTTAATGGCAAGCAGCTTGATTCAAACGCTTTCTATCACGGTGCTGATATCATCAAAAAACAATACATCAAGCTACTTCAAATTTCGGGCTTACTTACAAGAGAGCGTGATAAATTAAGAGCTGAGCTAAAAAATACTCCAAAGAATATAAATTTAATCCAAACTCTGGCCTATGTCGATATCTTTACAAACGATTTTGAAGAAAGTTATAAACTTTACAATCAGGCAATCGATGAGTTTAAAGTAAATGACGCTAGCACATTATTTTTAGCATCTGTGGCTGCAACAGGAGCTGGAAAAGTATCAAACGCGATCGCACTTTTAGAGCTAACAAAACTAAATGATGCTAATGCTATCGAAAATAGAATAGCTCTTGGCCTAATGTATCAGCAGATAGATAATATAAAAGCAGCTCTTATACAATACAGCAAAATAGGAAATGTTGAATATGAAAGCGAATTTTACGACTTTGAGATAGATAATGAGTAATAAAATTTAACTAGGCCTTGACCTAGTTAAATCCATGTTATAAGAGCTTTAAAAATTTCTCAAAATTACCAACCAAGAAAGTAAAAATTTTATTAAAGTTTAGCTTTTCATTCGAGCTTAGTTTAAATAGCACTCGTTAGTGCCCCTACCTTTGCGAGACATTATAAAAAAAGCTAACAATCTGTTTTGCTAGACGTTCTTTAAAAAACGGCCAAATGTAGCTTGGCGAATAGACATTGCCAGCTTGCATAAGCGAGATATTTGTCGCCTTTTCGCCACCATTTTTTGGACGCACTAGCACGCTTACTTGCATGTGATAAGTATAGCTATTTGTACTAAAGTCATCATCGTCGTAATAGCCAAATGGGAAAAACATCGAGTAACCAAAACCAAAGCTTGGTCTACCAAAGCCATATCCCATGCCCATCGAAAATCTAGGATCTCTTTTGATTATCCTAGAAAAGCTTTGCACATCTCCAAGGATGATGAAGTCAGCGTTTTTGATATTTGGCTCGTTTCTAAAGCCAGCCTTTATAAATTCGCTTAAAATTTCAGCATTTACATCTTGTCCGGTCGCACTATTTTTAAAATTTACATAGACGCTTCTGTTTGATTCATTAAGCGTAAAAAAGATCGGATCACTCGTTTTGACCGAGATATTTGGAGTGCTACTAGCACATCCAACAAAAAATACCGCTAAGACAAATAAAAAGAAATTTTTCATATTCACTCCTATAAGAGCGATCTTATAGCACTTTCAAGTACACTTTTTGGCGTAAGACCGATAAATTTTGATCGCATCTTACCATCTTTATCAAAAAAATAGATAACTGGCACGCCCATGACACCACCAACTGCCTTGCTAAAGTAATCAACTGAAACCTTGTCGCTCGTAGTTTTAAAGGTGATGTTGTGCTCTTTTAAAAGCTCAATATCTTTATCAAAGCCTTTACTAGGTCCTAAAACACCAATGAATTGAACCTTTTTACCATACTCTTTTTCAAGCGCATTTAGGTCAGGTATTGCGGCCTTGCACACTCCGCAGTCAGTGCCAAAGAAAAATAGCATATATGGCTTATCACCTATCTTTAGCCTCTTTTCCGTTGGAAAAAACTGCGTATCAATACCGCTTGAGTCATTTAGAGTGATGTGATGCTTCTCATACTGTTTGACGCAGCCCATAACTAGGGCTGAGACTAGACATAAAAATAAAATTTTATATCTCATTTGGCACCTTTGGATTTTCAATAGTGCGAATTTTCTCTAGCTTGCCATGTCTTAGATAGACGATCTTATCGCCATACTCACCAAGATCAGGGTTGTGAGTTACTAGAAGTATCGTCTTGCCCTCTTTTCTTAGCTTGCAAAATAGATCAAGTATAACTCTTTCATTTGCTTCATCAAGGTTACCAGTTGGCTCATCTGCTATTAAAATTTCAGGATCGTTTATGAGCGAGCGTGCGATACAAAGGCGTTGTTGCTCACCACCACTTAGCTGACTTGGTCTATGCGTTAGCCTGTGAGAAAGACCAACTGCCTCAAGTGCCTTTTTAGCGTCCTCTTCATCAACTGAGCTGTGATAGTACTGAGCGATCATCACATTTTCAAGTGCGCTAAGATATGGCACTAAGTGAAACTGCTGAAAAATAAGACCGATCTTCTCGCGTCTAAATTTAAGTGTATCATCAGCATTTAGATTGCTCGCATCATCGCCACCGAGCATATAAGTACCACTACTTGGAGTATCCATTAGTGAAAGGATATTTACAAGCGTACTCTTACCACTACCACTTGGCCCCATTACGCTGACCCACTCACCTTTTTTAACCTCAAAATTTATATCATCAAGTGCTTTAACATCGCCAAAAATTTTACAAATATTTTTTAATTCTAGTGCATTTTGCATATCATTCTCCTCTTAATGTATCTGCCATTTTATTATTAAGTGCCCGTTTGATCGGATAAAATGCTGCGATCGCTGCAAATAAAAGCGATATTATCACAGCTACTGGGATGCTTAAAATTCTAAAATCAATACTAGAATCAAATATCGCATAACCTAAAATTTGAGCTAGTAAATATCCTAAAAATGCACCAACTAATGCTGAGATGAGCGCCGTCACAAATGTTTCAAAGCCAAATAGCTTTAGTACATCTTTTTTGCTTGCACCTATGGCTCTTAGAAGTGCGATCTCCTTTGAGCGAGAGAGCAAGATAGCACTAAGCGTTGTGTTTACGCACATTGAAGTAATGAGCAAAATAACAAGGCTAACAAGTGCCATTAATAGCTTTATTTTCTCCAAAATATAGCCCTCAGACTTTGAGACCTTTGCCACTGGTTTTGCAGCTATTTCATCATTGCTTATAGTCTTTGCAAGCGATGTTATCTCGTCAAAGTTACCAAGCACAACAGCTTCAGCATAGTTTATTTTGCCAGCTTTATTTGAAATTTTTTGAGCCAAAGATAGTGATGTGATCAAAAGTGCGTCCTCTTTGTCGCCGCTTGCCACTACGCCTTTTATCTTTACATTTATGCTCTCATTTGAGCCAATGGCACGAATTTCTATATCATCGCCTGCTTTAAAGCCAGCCTGACGAGCAAGATCAACGCCTATTAGCACGTTTTTATCGTCAAAATCGACACTTATCATCGTTCCATCTCTAACATCCAAAAACGGCTTAACCTTTTTTAAATTGCTAAATTTTGTCCCCATGACGATGGCATTTGTTGGACCAATATTTGCCTGAGCAAAGAGATATCCACTCTCGCCAAGAAGCTTATCTTTTGGCACTTTAGCGATCATTTCATTGTAAGTTTTTTCACTCATATCATCGCTTGTAGCCATATCTTTTGGAGCAAAGATCATATTTGCTCCATAAGTTTTTAGCTCACGTGAGACCTTTGAGTCAATGTCAAGATAGACATTGACAAACGCAGCACACACGCATGCTCCAAGCAAGATAGAGATGACGATAACCATTACTCTTGATGAGCCATTTTTTAAACTTTTATAAATTGTATTGTAAAAGAATTTGCTATTTGCGGTCATATAGCACCTCCGCAGGTAGTAAATTTATGACGTTTCTCATTGGCATTAGCGAGCCAACAACTGAGATAAGCAGGGCAAATGCCACGCTAATTGGTAGTACGATCCAAGCTATGCCTATGCCGTGAGAGAAGATAATGTAAGACATCACGTAGCTTAGAGCGTAACCCAAAAATGCTCCAGTGATGCCCGCAAAAAAGGCTACCACAAGGCTCTCGCTAGCAAACAAAGCGTAAATTTCAAAGTTGCTAGCACCTATAGCTTTTAAAAGGCCGATCTCTTTTTTACGGCGGTAAATTTCACTTGTCATTAGCGATGTTATGCCGATGGCTGAAACCACGAGAGCGATGATACTAACGATACCCATTAGGCTTTGGATTTTCTTTACGATGTTGCTCTCTGCATCGCTTACTTGAAGGCTAGCTTTTGCGCTAACGTTTGGTAAATTTTCTTCTATCTGAAATGCGATTGATCCTGCATAGGCTGAGCAGTACCATTTGTCGTACTCTGCACTATCAAGGTTGTCTAAATTTCTTCTTGCCTTTAACGATAGGTCATTTTCTGGGATCGTCATAGCTGAGACTTCAGCCTTTGTGTATGAGTTTGCGTGTCCAGAGAGATCTCCAGCAAGCTTTAGTGAGCCAACTAGCTTATGCGTCTCGTCACTAGCTCCTTTTAAAATTCCAACTATCCTAACCTCTCTTACGCCATTTTTGCCCGCAAGGCTAAGCTTGTCGCCAACTTTTAAATTTTTAACCTTAGCAAGTTCTTCGCCAACTAAAATTTCATCCATGCTTTCATCTTTTGGCCAAGCGCCCTCAACACCCCAAAATCCATACAAGCTCTTAACGCCTGTGCTAAATTCTGGCTCATCTTTTAGACCGATGTTTTTATCAAAATAGGTTCCTTCAAAGGCAAATTCAATTCCTTTTTCATCTTTAACTTTTGCCTCTAAAAACGGCGCAAAAGCAACGATGTTATTTCTCCAAAAGATCTCTTTTATCTTATAAATATCAGCTTCTGGAAGTAAATTTTGTGATTTTAGTGGGGTGAAATTTTTACCCTCGATCTCAATGCTTAAGCTCTCACCTCGTGGCAAAACAACTATATTTGAGCCATATCCTCTAAGCTCGGTTGCTACTTGATCACCGATTTTTAGTGTGATATTTAGCATGCAAGCTATCAAAAGAGCAGCTAGTAGTATGGTGATAAAGGCCATCGTCTTTTGCACCTTTGAGCCCGTGATCGAGCTTTTTATCATTCTTAGTTGCATATTTTTCATTTTAACGTTCCATTTATTTCTACATATTTTTCTGGATTTGCTTCAAATTTCGCCTGAGTTTCGTTATTTTCAAAGAAATATGTGCGTCCATAATATAAATATGATCTTGACTCAAGGTTGCTCACTTTTTTGCGACTAACTGGGTCAAGCACCATTTTTTCGACAACCTTACTAAAGAAATTTGCTCCATCTGTAATAGTTTTATAATCAACTATGATATTTTTGCCATCGAAGATAAATGGCATTGGTATCGGATTGCAACCACCTTCTTTGCCAACTGATGGCAAGAAAATTCTAACATTACAAGAGATACAAATAAGGTCATTACCTCTTTTTATATAGCCCATATCGCCGCAAATCATACAAGAGTCAAAGACGATAACAGGCGAGACGCGGTCGCTAAAGCGGTTTAACAAGAAAAATCTTATCTGTTTGCCCTCATCTGTGATGTAGGCAAATCTATGAAGTTCATTATCTTTTAGCATATCAACATCAAATATAAATTTATCTCCCACTGGCTCAACCAAGACTGGCTCTGAAATTTCAGGTGGACGAGATGCGTAAAGATCGTAATAGAGCGAAAATCCAAGTGCTATCAAAATACTACAAAATGCAAATTTTGCATTATCAGAAATATTTTCTCTAATGGCTTTTGTAAAGCGGTATTTGATAGAACCAAATTTATTTTTATCAATACTTTTTGGCATAAAGAAAAGCGCGGTGATGCATAAAAGTAAGATCACAAAGATATAAAAATAAGTACCAAATTCTGATACGTAAATACCTTTTGCACTAACAGATAGAATCTGAGAGTTTAACTCACTACTTATTTTTAAAGCCCCAGCACGTAAAAGCTCAAGTGCCGTCTGAGAACTTCTATCGATTAGCAAGAAAACTAAAGTGATAAGGGCTAAAATTTTAGCTATTAATGGAGAAATGCTAGATTTTAAATTCGAAATAAAAAAGAATAAAAATACGAGCAAAATCATTGCAAATATCATTAGAAAGAAGCTAATGACAGAAAGCGTATCTAGTAGCTCACCACCAAATAGTGGAAATAACACACTGCTTGAACTATAGCCAAAGCCAAAGCCGATGCCTAAAATAAAAAACGTTACAATTTTTGCTATCTTAAGCTCAAGAAATATCCATAAAATGCTAATTAACAGAAAAACTAGCGTCACTGAATCAATGAAAATTTTAAACTGATCGTCTATAAGTGCGTGACGAACGACTTTAAAGATAAATACGCCAGCTACGACTCCAAAAAGTGACGGTAAAAAGAGTGTTTTTAAACTTTTATCCTTGTTATTTAAGGCAGCAAAAAGCGTAAATCCAAGGAGGGCTAAAAAGACCTGATAGAAATAAATTGACATAACTAAACCCTGTGAGAATTTTTTAAAAGGGGCGAGAACGCCCCTGGTGATTATTTAACAGGACCACCTGTCCATTGAAATTTATAAGTTGTTGTGAAAGGCTCAAACCATTTACCAACACCGCTCTCTTTATCAGCGTGGCGACCAAAACCTTGTTTTTCTGGATTGTCGATGTGGAATTTAAGCTCATAGTTACCAACACCTGTATCCATTTTTACGTTAGCACCGTAGTGTGGGCCATCGCTTGCAACCATTGGCATAAAGGTACCTTTTTTAACTTTGCCGTTATCAAGGTTTTTTAGCTCGTAGTTAATCTTTAGGTATGGGATCCACTCACCTTCGCCAAAGCCGTTTTTATTACCAGCAATAGCGTGTATGTCAGCTTCTAGGTGAAAATCAGCTAGACTTGGAGCTAGATCAATACCCTTTGGTTCCATGTCGATTGGTTGCAAATAAACTGCAGCTATCTCCATACCATTAGCCTCTACAGGCTCACCAATTGGATGCTCACCAGCAAGTGCAAAACCAGCTGCTAGACTAAGTGCTAGAGCTGAATTAAGAATTTTATTCATATTCTCTCCTTTAAATAAGATTAATTTTTATTTTGTTTTGATTTCATAATAACGATGCCAATAACTAGGGCAAGCACCATAATGATTTGAGGCACTAAGCTCTCGTAATATGGCTGAAGTCCTAGCCAGTCTCTCATCCAGTCAGGGAAGCTAAGTCCTTTTATGATAGTTGGGATGAAAATTTTGCCCTCAACTAGTTCGCCAACACCCTTTCCAACAAAGACGATCGACATATAAAAGATGATCGCTGACGTAAATATAAAAAATGGTTTAATAGGAATTTTAACAGCAAAAATTTTAAATAAGAAATAGACTATTAAAAGAACAACAAGTCCTATCACAAAGCCAGCTGCAATCATCGAGTAACCAGCTGAATCTTTAGCTCCAAAAATAAGTGCCTGATAAAATAGCACTGTCTCAGCACCCTCTCTAAATACTGCTAAAAATACAGTCCACCAAAGTGTTGTGGTTGAGCCACTTGAGATAGAGTCAGAGACGTGTGATTTGATGTAGTCATTCCATTTTTTAGCACCAGCATTTGAAAGAAGCCAGAAACCAACATAAAATAGAAGTCCCACTGCAACAAGCATCGTGATGCCTTCCATAAGCTCTCTTTTTTGACCTGCTGCCTCGCCAAAGATGACATTCATTAGCCATGCCATGACAAAACTTAAGATAACAGCCACGCCAACTGAGCTATAAACAACTTTGCCCATCGCTTTAGCATTACCAGTTTTTACAAGATATGCAACAACAGCAGCAACAATGATAAGCGCCTCAAAGCCTTCTCTTAAAATAATAGTCAAAGCCCAAACAAATAAAGACCAAGGTGAGCTTGAACTGCTAGTTTTCTCAAGTGCAGCTACGAGCTGAGATGACATCTTGCTTGCGCTTTCTTGAAGAGTTTTTTCATCTGCGCCTGACTTCATAAAGGCTACGAGATTGCCAAATGTAGCTTCAATAGCTGTTTTTAAATTTACATCTATTGCGCCTACTTTATTCTCCATGCCGCTGCCTTCAAACTCATCAAAGTAGATGTCTTGGATATCGCCCATTGCTTTTTTTGCATCACCTTTTTTATAAAGTGTGATAGCGACTTGAATTTTATCGTTTATGTTTTGAACGACTTTGGTATAATCTACACCACTATCTTCTTCAGAAGCTGCTTCTACATCGCTCATATCAACTTTTGCAAGTTTTGCAGTATCAGCTGGGAGTTTTGAGATAGCATCATATGCTAGCTTTTTGATCTCATCTAGCTTGGTTTTAAAGTCATCTTTACTTATACCATTTGTGACACCGCTGATCGCTTCGCCCATCTTTCTTTGGATATCAGCATCTATGCTTTTACCATTTTCTATATACTGACGAATAGCTATTTCAAGTTGAGTATTTCTATAGTCTGTAAATTTAGCATCTTGGATAGCACTTTTAGCATCATCTTGCTTATCACTCTCATAGCTTGCTATTGCTTTATCTATATCAGCTGATAAATTTGTAAATGCCACCTTCCATTCAGGGATAAATTTAGAAGTATCATAGTCAGTCGCAGCAGCTTGAACTGGGCCGTCTGAATACTCACCAACTAGCCTATGTCCTTTTAAGATAACTGGTAGAACTTCAGCTATCTCGCTATTTATCTGATCTATTCTTTTTTGCACATCATCTGGTGCTTCGCCTGCTTTTATCGCCTTTCTAATCTCGCCAAATTGCTTCTCCATAGAGTAAGCTTTTTTCTGGCCTAAATTTATTCTAATACCAGCTTCAACGTCTTCAAATAAGCCAAAATAAGCATTTTGAGTATCGCTAACTGCTTGCTCGACGTTGCCAGCTCTATACTCTGTTATTACTTTTTGTAGCGACTCTTTTATCTGAGCTGCGACTTGCTCATAGTCGTCATTTTTTGCCATAAGCCAAATAGGCAACAACATAATTAGCATAAATTTTAAGAATTTATTCATTAAATAAACCACCTGTGAGATTTTTTGAAACGAATATTATCAAGGCTTTACTTTGATTAAAATAAAAACGATTATCATAAAATAGAGCAAATTGAGATAATGAAGAGAAATTTGTCCTCAAATAGCCAATTTTAAATGGTTTTGGAAATTTTCTAATGTAAATTTAAAATTTATCTTTTGAATATAAAAATAGTAGTCTTATAAAAAATAAAAAGGTTTTAAGTTTAAAATTTAGAATTTAAAGGAGAGCAAATGCTCTCCTTCTTGTTAGGCATTTAGCCCAGTATTTCTTAGCATAACGCGTTTACGATATACATTTGAAACCTCAGCAGCGTCGCCAACTAAAAGCGCGTTTGTAGAACAGATAGCCGCACACATAGGCACTTTGCCCTCAGCCATTCTGTTTTGACCGTAAAGCTCTCTCTCCTCATGTGAGTTAGTTGGCTCTGGACCGCCTGCGCACATAGTACATTTATCCATTACGCCTTTTACGCCAAATGCCCCATCTTTAGGAAACTGTGGCGCACCAAATGGACAAGCATATAAGCAGTATCCACAGCCTATGCACTTGTTTTTATCGTGAAGCACGATGCCATCAGCTCTAATGTAGAAGCAATCAACCGGACAAACTTGCTCGCAAGGTGCATCGGTGCAGTGCTGACACGCGATAGTGGTTGAAACCTCTTTGCCCTCGATACCATCGTGAAGTGTGATAACCTTTCTTCTATAAATTCCTACTGGAAGCTCGTGAGCAGAAGAGCAAGCGACTTGACAACCAAAGCAGCTGATACATCTATTAGTATCTACAAAAAATTTCATTCTTGCCATTTTTCTCTCCTTACTCTTTACCTAAGGCGTCTCTCTCGCCATACTCGTGATAAAACGATGTTTTAAAGGTATTCTCCTCAGCTTTTTCTATGCGGCAAAGACCTGCGTTAAATTCTGAAATTTGAGTAACAGGGTCAAATCCGTAGTTAGTAACTGTGTTAAAGCTCTCGCCGATAACATAAGGCTTAGTGCCCTCTGGGTAGCGAGCTGAGAGATCGACACCTTGCATAACGCCAGCGAAGTTGTAAGGCATACAAATTCTATCTGGAGTGACCATATAGCTGTGGTAGCATCTTACTTTGATCTTCGTGCCTTGTGGGCTGTGGATCCACATCATATCGCGATCTTTTATGCCGTATTTTAAAGCAAGCTCAGGGTGAACGTTAGCAAACATCTCAGGTGTGATAGCTGAGAGATATTTACTTGTTCTTTCTATCATTCCCGCACCACTTAAATTTACGACGCGTTGCGTACTAAATACGATAGGAAACTCTTTTGACCAGTCTTTTGCTTGTTGCTCTGACTTAAATCTTGTAGAAACACGGAAATTTCTAGCTTGATCATCAAATGTCGGATACTTTTGAACAAGATCCCAGCGTGGTGAGTGGATAGGCTCTCTATGTTTTGGGATAGGATCAAGAAATTCCCAAACGATAGCTCTAGCCCTTGCGTTACCATACGGCACGACCCCTTTTTCACGACATTTTTCTAAGATGATACCGCTGTAGTCCATGCTCCAGCTAGGTCCGATCTTAGCTTTCTCTTCTTCAGTTAGAGTGATGCCTAGGACTTTTTCTATATTATCTTTTGTGATTTGTGGATAGCCACCTTTTATGGCTGAGCCAACAAGTGTGCTCTCTTCGCTAGCTAGCTGACTAACGCCGTTATGCTCTAAGCCAAAGCGGTTTCTAAAGCCAGAGCCACCCTCTGCATAAGGCTTGCTCATATCATAAAGTATCGGTGTGCCAGGGTGTTTTTCATCCCATGCTGGCCATGGCTTGCCGTAGTACTCGCCTTTTACTTCACCACCAAGACCTATTAGCGTATCTGGGTCAAATTTATCCCAGTTTGCTTGGTGACGTCTAAACATCTCAGCAGTTCTGCCGCCATAACCGATAGAATTTCCAACCCTTGCTATCTCGTTTGTCGCGTCATCTGGCCATACAAAGTCATCTTTTACTTGTTTTAGCTCTCTATCTACGACAGCCATCTTCATGCCTTTTACGTACTCGTCATAAAAGCCAAATTTCTTAGCAAATGCAAACATTACTTCGTGATCACCCTTACTCTCATAAAGCGGATCAACGACTTTTGTTCTCCACTGACCTGAGCGGTTTGTAGCGTTTAGGTGACCTTCGTTTTCAAAGGCAGTTGCCACTGGCAAGATATAAACGCCATCTTTTCTATCTGAAAGGATAGAAATTTCATTTACAAATGGCTCAGCAACTACGATCATATCTAGTTTTGAAGCTGCTTCTTGGATTTTAGCTAGGTGCGCCATAGATGTAAGACCAGTTCCTTGAACCCAAAGAACTCTCAATGCACCACTACTAAATGTGTTCTCCTCTTTCAAGACGCCTTGCCACCATTTTGAAAGTGACCAGCCTTTTTCATTTCTCCAGTTTCTATCTTCTGGATGTTTAGGATCGTGGTAATAATACTCTTCAAAAACAGTGTTTTTAACTGGTGTGCCGCCTTGTTTTGGCTCTTTAGTTGAAACCGCAAAGCGTTTTATAAACTCGTCATAATCAACACCCCAGCCTTGGCAGTAGTACTTCCAAGCTGCATCAGTTAGTCCGTAATACATCGGCAAGCTATCTGAAAGGTTACACATATCGGTTGAACCTTGAACGTTGTCGTGGCCACGGATGATGTTACAACCGCCACCTGGTTTGCCCATGTTGCCTAGGATTAGCTGAAGGATAGGCAAAATTCTCGTATTTGAGCTACCAACTGAGTGCTGAGTGATACCAAGTGCCCAAATAACAGTGCCTGGTTTTGTGTGAGCTAGGATATTTGCAGCTTCCATTAGTTTATCAACTGGTACGCCTGTAACATCAGATGTAACCTCTGGTGTCCAGTGTTCAGCCTCTTTTGCTATCTCGTCGATACCATAAGTTCTATTTTTTATAAATTCTTTATCTTCCCAACCATTTTTTAAGATGATGTGGATAAGACCATAAACAAGCGCTATATCAGTGCCTGATCTTTGTCTTAGATAAAGGTCAGCGTGTGCAGCTGTTTTTGTAAAGTTTGGATCAGCTACGATCACCTTTGCGTTGTTTCTATCTTTTGCTTGTAAAGTGTGCTTCATGCCACCAACTGGGTTTGCCACAGCTGGGTTTGCTCCAATGATAAATATACATTTTGAGTTCGCAGCCATATCTCCAAAGTGGTTTGTCATCGCGCCATAACCCCAAGTATTCGCCACACCGGCGACTGTTGCGCTATGTCAAATTCTTGCTACGTGATCGTTACTGTTTGTACCCCAAAATGCACAAAATTTTCTAAAGTAATATGCTTGCTCGTTGTTAAATTTCGCAGATCCTAAGAAAACAACACTATCAGGGCCATCTTCTTTGCGAATCTGAAGCATCTTATCGCCGATCTCATTTACAGCTTGATCCCATGAAATTCTTTGCCATTTACCATCAACTTTTTTCATAGGATATTTGATACGTTGTTTGCTGTGTGTAAGGTCGATCTGATCGATACCTTTTGAGCAGTGTGAGCCCTGAGATATCGGATGATGCATCGCCATATCTTGACGAACCCAAACACCATCTTTTACCTCAGCCTCGATACCACAGCCTGCTGAGCAAATAGAACAAATCGTTCTAACCTTTTTTGAGCCAGGGAAAGGATTTTTTATCTCCTCATCACTTGCTTTTCTTATCGTTTCATTTTCTCCAAAAGCCATTGTGCTTCCAGCACCAAGTGCGGCTAGCTTTAAAAATGAACGTCTTCCTATACGTGCATCACTCATGGTTTTCTCCCTTAGTAAGCGATTTTATAGTAGGTTTCCCAGTTCTTGCTTTTTTTATAAAGCACCTCTTTTTTGTTTGACTTGCCAACGACGACACCATTGTCATCAGGAGCTAAGTCGTCACTAGTCACTTTTGCTACGGCTGAGACTGCTAGTACACCGCCGGCAGCACCGACTTTTAGAGATTTTTTTAGAAAATCTCTTCTTGATCCTTGCATTTTTTCTCCTTAGCTCTCAAACTTAAAAATTTGAGAATTTGGTTTGATTGGTCTTCACAATTTGCAACTTTAGAAATTCTAAAATATTGCAAGGCCTATTTCAGGGCTTTTTATAGCCTAGATTTAAACTCTGCAAATTTAGCATAATTGCAAGATAATCAAAGTAAATATAAAGCTTTAATTAAATATGTTAAGTTATTGTTAAAAATATAAGAAAATATATTTAATATTTTAACTTTTATGAATTTTGAGATAAAGGCTAATTTAAAGTATAAATTCTAGGGAGAGCTCCCTAGAAAAGATTATTTTAGATCACTTTTGTTTATGATAAATGGCACTGATCTAACGCCAGCTGAGAAATATTTTTTACGTAAAGTATCGATCTTGTCGCTCTCTTCTTTGCTAACATTTTTTTCATCTACGTTATAATCTTCAGAGAAATACTTTCTTAAAATTTTAACCTTATCGCTATCACTTTTTGCATTTTTGATATCTTTATAGATCAAAGCACTTTTTTGCAAAGACGATAGTTCATGCACTGGAGTTAAGATAATTTCAACGTTATTGTCTTTTAATGTCGTTTCAATCTTTGCTAGCTCGGCTCTACAATATGGGCATTCAGGATCTGAAAACATGATAAGAGTTGGCTTTTTGCTATCATTGCCAAGAGTTACAACATTTGCCTTGTCTTCATTTTTATAAATTTTAGCTAGTGATTTTACTAAATCAAGTGCTGCCTTTTCTGCGATTACCTTTTTTTCTTCAGCTAAATAAGACTTTTGCTCTTTTAAATTTACAACATCAGGAAACATAAGATCGCCCTTAACAAAAGTCACATCTTCTTGAGACATATCTCCTTTGCTAAATTTTAAGCTTACTTTTTCTATATCATCTAAAATTTTAGTGCGTTCTACGACTTTTACATTAACACCATCAATATTTTGATTTTTAAAAACTTCTGAGTAAAAATCTTCTATTTGCTTATTACTAGCTGCCATTAGGCTAGTTGCCGCGATGATTGAGGCTAAAACCACTTTTTTCATTTTTTTCCTTTTTAAAAATTTGGCGGATTATATTTGCTTTTTGTAAATGAATACTAACCACGAAAAACCCTATCATTTCCTTGCTTCATTATGTCACTCTCAAGGTCAAGTTGCTCAAGATAAGCGATTACATATTTTCTACTTAAATTTAGTGCATCCTTGGCGTTTGTGACATTTACAAAGCCTTGATTTTTGATGATCTCTCTTAGCTTATCAAGTGCCATTTTTAGCGAATTTCTAGTGATGAAAAGGTTATGCTCCAGCCTTACAACTCTACCCATTGCAGTTAGTTTTTTAAGGGCATTATCGCCACTTAGCCTATCTATTTCCAGCTCATCATATATATTATAAGGTGCCGTTGGAGCTAGCTTTCCGCTTTCTAAAATTTCATAAATTTTCTCTTCAAGCCTTACCTTTAGTTTGCTTATATCAACGCCTTTTTTTGTATAGACGCCATCATTTTTAGAGATTAAGTTTATACTTTCAAGCTCATCAAGTGCTTTTTGAGCCAAATTTTGACTAGCCCAAGCAAGCTTTAAGCTTATACTTTGAGCTGAAAAGACAGCAAATTCATTTTTCTCTATCATAAATTTAACCACAGATTTTATCCGCTCAACCGCGCTTAGATCGTAGATATTTAAAGCCTTTTCATCAACAAAGACGTTTGAGACTTTTTTGGCCACATTTACGGCCTCTTCGTGACTTAGTCCAAACCTTTGATAAGAAGAGATGATGCCAAAGCCATTTTTGTGAGCCTCTTTTAAGATAGAAAAGGCTCCAACAAAATCATGCTTTAAAAGTGCAGCCAAAAAGAGAATTTTGCCAGCTTTTTTTAGTGGCTCAAGCACAGGATTTAGCACTCTGCCACCTCCTATCACGCGTGCGTCCGAGATAAGCACAAAGGCCTCGTCAAATTTCAAAAACATATCGCTTTGAAATTTAAAGGTAACAAAGCAGCTATCATCTTTTTGACTAAGGATCAGCACCTTTGCAGGGACATTTTTAGCACCCACGCAAAATGTTACACTTTGCGAGTGGATGAGATTTTTAGCAGTTACGACCGCATCAACCTCTCTAAATCCCCTAAAAAAGCCTTTTTTACTAAGCAACTGCCCTTTTTTTAGCTCGCTAAGCTCAATGCCAGTTAGATTTAGCGCCACACGGCTGCTAACTCCTGCGCTATCAACGAATTTATCGTGGCTTTGCACGCTTCTTACTAGCACCTCTTTACCAGCGTCATAGTTAAAAAGCTTCTCGTTTTTACTAACGCTTCCCTCTATAACGGTACCAGTCACGACATTTCCGATACCTTTTAGGCTAAAGACCCTATCGATGTAGTATCTAAAAACGCCCTCCTCATCGCGCTTTTTAGCTCTTAGCGTAAAGAGGTAGTTTCTAAGCTCGTCGATACTTGCCTTATCCTTTATACTAACGGCAAAAATTTCTAAAATTTGCAGGTTTTTAAATTTAGAAATTTCATCTTTTATCTCTTTTTTTCTTAAATTTATAGTCGCTTCATCTACGAGGTCACACTTAGTAAGTGCCACGATCAAAGACTTCACACCAAGAAGATTTAAAATTTCAAGGTGCTCCAAGCTTTGAGGCATAAGTCCGTCATTTGCCGCCACTACAAATAAGCACGCGTCAAAGCCATACGCACCACTTATCATCGTTTTTATGAGATTTTCATGGCCTGGCACATCGATAAATGCGATATTTTCATCATTTTTACTTAAATTTGAAAAACTTAGATCGATCGTTATGCCACGCTTTTTCTCCTCTTCAAGATTGTCTCCCTCAAAGCCGTTTAGCTCCTTTATAAGCGCGGTTTTTCCGTGGTCGATATGCCCTGCTGTTCCTATTATTAAACTCATTTTTCTTCCGTTTCATTTATTATTTTTATTAGTTCATTTACATCGTCATCTAAAAGTGTTCTTAAATCAAGTAAAAATTTATCATTTTCTATACGGCCGATCACCTTTTTTTGCCTAAATTTTTGCTCATTTAAAACTACATCTCCACTAACCGCCAAAGCCATGCTTGGAATTTTTTTATTTGGCATCGCACCGCCTCCTACAAAGGTTTGTGTACGCACCATCTCAAGCGGAGTTTTTAAATTTTTATTTATAAAAGTTGCTAAGTTTTCAAGCTCTTTTACGCTTTTGTGAAGCAGTTTTTGAGTTGTGATTAGCTCAAATTCTTTATTTAAATAAGCTTTCATGCTCTCAGCCAAAAGTGAGATGATCACTTTATCGACGCGAAGCATTCTTAAAAGCTGGTTTTTCCTAAGCTTCGCGATGAGCTCTTTTTTGCCAACAATTATGCCACACTGCACCGCACCAAGCAGTTTATCACCGCTAAAGCTAACTAGCGAAACATCTTTTAAATTTTTTAGATCTGGCTCATTTTTGTCTAAGTTAAATGGCAAATTTCCGTAAAATCCACTGCCAAGATCAAAATAATCTATCAAATTTTGCCTGCTTGCTAGCTCGCTTAGCTCGTTTGCTGTGGTTTCTTCGCTAAAGCCCACGATGTCAAAATTTGAGCGATGAACCTTTACAAGCATCGCCGTATTTTCACTAATTGCCTCTTCGTAGTCTTTTAGCTTAGTTTTGTTTGTCGTGCCAACCTCTTTCAAAAAGCAGCCCGCATTTGCCATAACTTCTGGCACTCTAAAACTACCGCCGATCTCGACTAGTTCGCCTCTGCTAACGACGACTTCCTTGCCCTTTGCAAAGGTGTTTAACACCAAAAATACAGCACTTGCGTTATTATTTACGACGATAGCGTCCTCAAAACCAAATGCTCTTGCGATCATCTCACCGATATAGTCATATCTGTTGCCACGGCTGCCTGTTTTTAGATTGTATTCAAGGTTTGAATACCCTGTGATTACCGGAGTTGCACGGCTTAAAATTTCTTTATCGATGACACTTCTAGCAAGGTTTGTGTGAATGGTCACACCAGTTAAATTTAGCACTCTTTGAAGGCTTGATTCATTAAATTTATGATATTCGTTTAGGATTAAATCTATTATTTCTTGCAACGCAAAATTTGCATTTTCATTTAAAATTTTAGCTCTAACTTCATTTAAAATTTGCCTTGCAAGCAATGTGACTAAATTTATATCAAATCCTGAAAATGCTTCGTTTTTTATGATCTTATCAACTTGTGGGATATCTCTTAAATCGCTCAATTCGTGCTCCTAGTAAGTTAGTTTTACCAAGCCGTGATTTTAACATAAAAAATATTATAAATTAAACCTTAGAACAAAAAGGAACATATAAAATTCAGAGTCCATTAATCCCATTAATATTAAAATAAGCCTGTTTTTGATAATAGGAGAAATTATGAAAGAATTTGGCTTTTATAACGATTTTGACGATACTTTAATGCTAAATGAACAGATAGAAATAAATAATGAAAAGGAAGAATATTTAGTTTCTAACTCGCCAAAGCTTAAAGCAAACATTACCGCACCTGAGATAAATTTTTATCTAAAAAGTACAACTGCAAGCGTATTAGAAAAAGCTAAAAATACACTTTTGCTTTATGAAGCAAGGGCAACTGCGTTTGACATGGCAAAGGATGTTGATTACGAAAAAGAAGTCGGCAAAAATGTCGTAATAGTAAGCAACTCAGGCCGTGAGGAGTTAGCAAATTTATTAAAAGAAAATGGCTATAAAGTCATTGAATTAACGCATTTTGAAGTGAAATTTATTTATGGCGCAGCTGGCGAGCTTAGCGTTTTGATACTTAGAGCAAATGACGAGTTTGAAGTTGATTGCGACTTTTTCTTGGTTGAAAATGCAAGGGATTATATGCTAAAGCAAAGCGGCTGTTATGAAATTTCAGGGCTAGAAGATGAAGCTGTGCTTAAAATTTTAAATGAAAAAACTCCAAAATTTAAGTACAAAAGTCTAACTCAATATGACTCTTCGATATGTCAATATCACGAACGACGAAATGAAATTTGTGGACGCTGTGTCGATGTTTGTCCAACTGTAGCCATTTTAAAAGAAGACGAGACAAAGCATCTTGTTTTCTCACAAATCGATTGTGTAAATTGTGGCAACTGCATTAGTGTCTGCCCTAGCGGATCTCTTGACTCTACACTTATGCCACAAAATTCTTTTGCTACCATTGCCAAACTTTACAAAGGCAAAATTCCACTAATAATCTCTAATGAAACAAATTTAGACGAGCTAAATATAAGCCTACCTGAAAATGTCCTGCCTTTTTTCATATCAGCACCACATATGTTAAATCAAGCGCATCTTCTTACATTGCTTCAAGAAAGTGGTGCGAGTGTGATTTTATTTAGCAAAACTCTTGGCAAAGGTGAAAAAGACGCCATTAACATCTTAAATCAAATTTATGAGCTTAAATTTAAAGAGACGGCGATCTATCACGCTAAAGATAAAAATGAGCTTGAAGATGCGCTCAAAAAGGCAAAATTTATATCTGACTCACAACACACAATAAACGAATATGCCTTACCAAAAAGAGAAATTTTTGCAAAAAGGCTTAAGTTTTTAGTAGGTAGCGAGGATCTTGGCGTGGTAAAAAGCGGCGAGATGATAAGATATGGCGATGTCAAGATAAACACTGATAGCTGTACACTTTGTCTAAGTTGCGTTGGCGCTTGTAACGTAAGTGCGCTAGTGGCTGATAAAAAGACAAATTCTATTTTATTTAATCCAAGTGTTTGTACAGCTTGCGGATACTGCGAACTAAGCTGTGCCGAGAAAGATACCATAAGCCTTGAGATTGGAAAAATTTCTCTTAAGCCTGAGTTTTTTACATATAATGAGCTGGCACGAGATGAGCTTTTTGCCTGTGTTGAGTGCGGAAAAGAGTTTGCAACTAAAAAAGCAGTCGAAAAGATCGCAACTATAATGCAACCAAGATTTGGCAACGATAGGGTAAAGATAAAAGCACTTTACTGCTGTGCTGACTGTAAAGCCAAACTAATGGTTCAAGCCCAAATAAACGCGATGAAAGAGGATTTATTAAATGGATAAAAACATCATAAAAGCAAGATCATATTTTTACGAATTTCTAGCATATCCTATGTTTTTTTACACAAATGATGAGAAATTTTCAAGGTGGAAAGAGCAGTTAAGATACTTAAGCGCAAATCCTTTAAGCGAGGATAGTGATGCTGCGTTTAAAAATTTAGATAAATTTAGCTTTGAAGAATTTTCAAAAGAACAAAATGACGTTCTTTTTGGCTTTACAAATATCCCCTTAAGCGCTTCATTTTATGAAGAGGGCAGAGATAACGGAGCAGCTAGGCTTAGGGTTATTGAATGTTTAAAACTAAGCCCATATAGACGTGATAGCGAGCTTTGCAAAGACAGCGAGGACTACGTTGGATTTATATTTTTAGCGATGGCTACATTTTTAAAAGATGAGTTTAATGATGCAAAAAATATTAGCAATAAGCTATTTTCTGAAACTTTAAATTTATTTGTAGACGAGTTTAGCTCGCTACTTTTGGCTCACAAAGAGGCAAATTTCTTTAAATCATATATTATTATTTTAAAAGATTTCATCGATCTTGAACGCTCTATACTAAACGTAGAAGCACCGGCTAAGCCAAAAGGCGATAGTGTCGCCATGGCAGCACTTAAGAAAGAGCCATTTCAAAGCAAGATGCCAACAATCAAAACCAAGCTTCACTGGGAAGAATTTTCTCCAGTCATCTCACACGAGTTTAAAGACTAGCTTAAATTTGTTATCTTGATATTTTATAATTATTAGCAATTTGGCGTTAATCTTCTTTAAATTTTTTACAAAGGACTTACAATGGTAATGACACACTACATGGAGCTTTTATCGCTCAATCAACCTTACAATCTAATCCTCTTCATGGTGATACCTGTGGGGCTTACGGAGCTTTTAGTGGCGATGGAGTTTCTCACTATGTATCACATGGATAGCGGCAAAAATGCTGGCTTTAAGGCTGTTGGCAAATTTGCTGGCATAGTGCTTGGGGTCTATTTTACAGCTCTTGTGATCTATTTTATGGCAAAAATTTATCCAAGTATAAAATGGCGTGGATATGCCGATGTCATCGCTGTCTACTCATATCTCATCGGCGTCATACCACTTCTTGGCATCGCGCTTTTAGAGCTAAATTTGATCTACAAAAACGCAAGCGAAAAGGCAAAGCTAAAGCTTCACTTTTGCCTACTCATATTTACCTTGATCGTCGCACACGTCGCTATGATATTTGGCATGGTTGATCCTACCATAACTGGCTACAAGGCTGAAAACGGTGAGATGGGTATGCATATGAATATGCCGATGAACATGCCAGCAGATATGCCAATGCACGATCACCACAAGATGATGCAAAATATGGGTGAGATGCATATGAATATGATGATGCAAAATATGAGTGATGATAACTCAACTAATATGCATATGCACCACTAAATTTTATAGCTTCTTGGTAGCTGCTAAGAAGCTATAAAAATTTAATTCTTTTTTGCTACTTTTAATAATCTATTTTCTTTAAAAAATTTTCTGAGTGATTTTTGCTCTTTTGGGCCTATTTTGTAGCTTATAAATTTCAAATACCACTTGATATCTTGTTCGCTTATGTCGCGACTTTTGGCATACTGGGCTAAGATATAGTTTGGGATCTTTACATTTTTTTGTAGAAATTTTGCGACCAGTTTTTTGTAGAACGAGCCATTTTTTACGTAAGAAAACCTACCAAAAACAAATGGCAAATTTGTCTTTTCGTGCCAAATTTTACCAAGGTCGTAAAAGCACTCTTTGCCCTCGCTTAAGTATGCCTTTAGCGCCCTGTCGCCTATGATCACCTCTCCATTTAGTTTAAGCACCTTGGCTAGGGCGTTTGAGCTAGCTGAGGCAGGATCTGGCTTTGGGGCTGAGTTTTTGCGAACAAGCACGCTTTTTACATCTTTTTTGGCGACTATTCCAAAATTTAGCTTCTTTAAATTTGCCTTTTTGCTTGCTATGCTTGAAATAACTGCAGCATCGATCTTTCTGGCGTTTAGGGCTCTATTTAGCTTACTTGGCACGCCCTTTTTAAACTCGATCGCCTTTTTTATCTGAGAGCTTAGTGGGGCTGATTTTAAAAAAACGTGAAATGGGAGTAAATTTAGATAATCAATCTTTCCAAATATCATTTTTCATCTTTTACAAGCTCAAATTTAACTAGCTCATTTTCGTTGCAAACGTCACGAAATAGCTGGGTTAAGCTCTCTTTTGTGGCACTATCCAAAGCATTTTCGTTTTTTAGCTTTATAAGCGTTGGCTCATTTATCTCGCAAAGGCAGTCAAAGAGCGCGTCTAAATTTTTGCCGTAGTACTCTGGCAGGTCAAATTTCTTAGCAAAATACTCATGCATCTTCTCTTTTTCGAGCATCTTTTTGGCATCTAAGATCACGCTTTTCATTGCATCCTCTTCTCATAAAGCAGGTAAAAATGCTCGTAGTGATCGGGCGTGTAGTAGATAAGCCCGTCGTTTGAGTATAAAATTCTCTCAGCGCCGCGCCTACCACCATTATAATTTACATCGCACTCAAACCACTTTCTACCATCAGCCTCTGGCAGCCTTTTTTCTCTGTTTGAAAATCTATCTCCGCCGATACTTTTGCCACCGCTTATCTGCCATAAATTTCCGCTTTTTGTATCCCAGCCAAGATTAAGTGCCTCTTTTTTGGTTATGAAATTCTTTGGTAGCTTGTTAAATTTATAGATATAAAGAGCGACCTCATCTTTTGAAGTGTATGAGCCATTTTCTGCAAGACTCTGGCTTTTTTGTCCCTCTTTGTTTAGTTGCTCAAGTAAAATTTGAGCATTTTTATTTGCTTCACTACCATTATTTGAAAAGAAAAAAGTGCCAACAATAATAGTAATGATAAAGGCGACTAAGGCTGGCAAAAGTCTTTTATTCAAATTTTGCCCTTAAAGCGTGTTAAAAACTCTATCGCCAGCATCACCAAGACCTGGAACGATATAGTTTTTCTCATTTAGCTTCTCATCAATCGAAGCTGTATAGACCTCGACGTCTGGGTAAATTTCGCTAAATCTCTTTAGCCCTTCAGGAGCAGCGATGATAGAGATAAATTTGATCTCCTTAACGCCCTTTTCACGTAAGAATTTGACCGCATCTATCGCCGTGCCACCAGTTGCAAACATAGGATCGATGATGATCGCCATGCGTTCTTTTGCGTCTTTTGGAAGCTTCGCGTAGAAAAACTCAGCTTGTGCTGTCTCTTCGTTTCGCTGAAAGCCCAAAAAGCCCACACTCGCATCTGGAATGATAGTAAAAACGCTATCAAGCATACCAATAGCAGCCCTTAAGATGGGGCATATCATCACTTTTGTAGTAAGCCTCTTTGCATCTGCCACCGCAACTGGAGTTTGGACTTTGACATCTTTTACCTTTAAATTTCTAGTCGCCTCAAAGATCATAAGATAACTGATCTCATCAACTAGCATGCGAAACTGAAAAGGTTGGGTGTTTTTATCACGTAGAATGGTTAATTTATGCTCGATCAGTGGGTGTGAGATGAGCTTCACGTTTTGCATTTTTTATCCTTAAATTTACTGTTTTTACAAGGTTTATCTTTACAAAATGCCAAAAAGAGTTTAGCCCAAAATTTGGGCTAAAATTTAAAATCCTTTTGCAAGTTTGGCTTTGTAAGCCTCAACATCAAAGTCTTTTACTCTTGCTACACCATCTTCAACCGCAGCTTTCGCAACCGCTGGAGCGACTGCTGTTAGCACGCGTTTGTCAAATGGTTTTGGGATGATGTACTCTTTGCCAAATTTTAGCTCACTAACACCACTTGCTTTTAAAACTTCAGCTGGCACTGGCTCTTTTGCAAGCTGCGCAAGCGCTCTAGCTGCAGCCATTTTCATATTTTCAGTGATCTTTTTAGCTCTAACGTCAAGTGCGCCTCTAAAGATGAATGGAAAGCCTAGAACGTTATTTACTTGGTTAGGATAGTCGCTTCTGCCTGTGCCCATCATAACGTCACTTCTTACAGCCTCAACGTCCTCTGGATAAATTTCAGGCACTGGATTTGCAAGAGCAAAAATTATAGGCTCTTTATTCATAGATGCAACCATCTCTTTTGTAAGCACTCCTGGCTTACTAAGACCTAAAAACATATCAGCACCCTTCATCGCATCAGCTAGAGTTCTGTCCTCAGTCTCAAGCGCGAACTCTACCTTTTCAGGTGTAAGGTCTGTTCTTTTTGAGTGAATTACGCCTTTGCTATCTATCATCACGATATGTTTTGCACCAAGTGCTTTATACATCTTCGCGCACGCAATACCAGCCGCACCTGCGCCGCTAACTACGATTTTTATCTTAGATATATCTTTGCCAGAAATTTCCATCGCATTTATCATGCCAGCACTTGTTATCATCGCAGTACCGTGCTGATCGTCGTGCATGACTGGGATATCGACTGCTTCTTGAAGCTTCCTTTCGATCTCAAAGCACTTTGGAGCACGGATATCTTCTAAATTTATACCGCCAAATGTCGGAGCAAGAGCCTTGCAAATCTCAACGATCTTATCTGGATCATGCTCGTCTAGCTCAATGTCAAAGGCATCAACATTTGCAAATTTTTTAAATAAAACTGACTTTCCTTCCATAACTGGCTTACCAGCGATAGCACCGATGTCTCCAAGTCCAAGAACAGCCGTGCCGTCAGTGATAACGGCTACTAGATTTGCTTTATTTGTATATTTATAAGCTAGTTCATTATCAGCTTCTATCTCTTTGCAAGGCTCTGCAACGCCAGGCGTATAGGCCATTGAAAGGTCTCTTGATGTTTCGCAAGGCGTCTTTACCTTTATCTCGATCTTACCGCCTATATGGTAGTTTAATGCTTCTTCTTTAGTTACATGTGTCATTTTTCTTCCTTTAATAAATTTTGTATTCTATTTTTCGTCTCGCTACTGCCCACTACTTCAAGCACTTCAAATATGCTTGGGCTCACGCTTGAGCCAGTTAACGCTATCCTTAGAGCCTGAGCTAGGTCTTTTAGCTTTAAGCCATTTTGCTCTAAAAATTTATTTGTTAGCTCCTCATAGCCCTTTGCGTCAAGGTCACGATCTAAAATTTGAGCAAATTTAGCCAAAATTTCTTTGCTATTTTCATTTATAAATTTAGCCCATGCTTTCTCATCGTAGCTTTTTGGAGCGTTGATGATCGCGTTTGCACTATTTGCCATTTCGATTAGTGTCTTTGATCTCTCACGGAGCGAATTTAACAGCAACTCACCCTTTGCCAAGGCTTTAAAATTTACGCCAAACTCGAGCATATCATGAGCTAGTCTCTCATAAGGCAAAGTCTTGATGTAATGAGAATTTAGCCAGTCAAGCTTTTGAGCATTGTAGGTGCTTGAGCTTTTGTTGATATCGTTTGGATTAAAGTATTTAAGCATATCATCAATGCTAAAAATTTCATCATCGCCATGACTCCAGCCAAGACGAACAAGGAAATTTAAGAGCGCTTCAGGCAGATAGCCCATCTTTTTATACTCCATGACATCGGTTGCGCCATGCCTCTTGCTAAGCTTTTTACCATCCTCGCCGTTTATCATCGCTACGTGATAAAATTTTGGTACCTTAAAGCCAAGTGCCTCGTAAAGAACGATCTGTTTTGGGGTATTTGAGAGATGATCATCGCCGCGGATGACGTCCGTTACACCCATTAGTGCGTCGTCTATCACGACCGTGAAGTTATAAGTCGGTGTGCCGTCGCTTCTTGCGATGATGAAGTCATCTAATATGTCTTCAACCTTAAATTTAACCTCGCCCTTTATGCCATCATGTATAACGATCTCACCGCTAAGTGGGGCTTTGATACGGATGACTGGCTCGATGCCAGCTGGAGGCGTGCCAGTAAAATCTCTATATCTATTATCATATTTTGGACGCTCTTTTCTTGCCTCTTGGCTAGCTCTAAGCTCTTCAAGCTCATCCTTGCTCATGTAGCATTTATAAGCTTTTCCTTCTTCAAGAAGCTTTTTTACATACTCCTTGTAAAGATCAAATCTCTTTGACTGATAAGTCACTTCGCCGTCATGATCTAGCTTGCACCAAGCAAATGCCTCTTTTATGGCTTGCGTGGCCTCTTCAGAGTTTCGTTTTAAGTCAGTATCTTCGATGCGAAGTAAAAATTTTCCATTATTAGCTCTTGCGTATAAATAATTATAAAGGGCTGTCCTAAGTCCGCCTATATGTAGGTATCCAGTAGGCGACGGAGCAAATCTAGTAACTATCATTTTGTGCCTTATTTTTATGTTATAATTGCCCAAAATTATATTTACTAAATACTTAAATAAAGGTTTTATTATGAAAAAATTGCTCTTTTTGGCTGCTGGCATGCTAAGTGCTTTAAATTTATATTCGGCTCAGATGATAAACGGTATCGCAGCTATTGTAGAGAACGAACCAATCACGCTTTATGAAGTTTATAGCTTGAAAGAGCAGCTAAGAGCTAGCGAACAAGATGCCTTAAATTTACTCATAAGAGATAGACTCGAAGATGCTCAGATAAAAAATTTAAACATTAGTGTAACACCATTTGAGCTAAACGACAGGATCGAATCAATCGCAAAGCAAAATGGTATGACAAATTCGCAGTTTAGAAGCTCTATCCAAGCTCAAGGCATGGACTTTTTGGAGTTTAAAAACAACATAGAAAAAAAGATGCTTCAAGAAAAGCTTTATAAAAGTATCTTGGCTGAAGCTGGCAAAAATGTAAATGAGCAAAAAGCAAAGATGTATTTTGATGCTAATCCTGATAAATTTAAGGTCTTTAGCACCGCTAGAGTCGTAGTTTATAGAGCAAAAGATCCTGAGCTACTTGAGGCTCAAAAGACAAGTCCGAAGCTGCTAGACGGCGTACAAACACAAGAGGTTAGTTTGGACTATCAAAGCATAGATCCAAGGCTTGCTGCGATCATCTCAAGCACAAATAACGGTGACTACACACAGCCTTTGCAAGGTCCTGACAGCTTTGATATGTTTTTAGTAAAAGAGAAGATCGGCTCATACACACCAAGCTTTGCAGATGTTAAGGATAATGTTATAAACGAGCTTTATCAAGGTGAGCAAGAAAAACTTATGGCTGATTATTTTGACAAACTCCGCGCAAAAGCAAAGATTCAAATTTTAAGATAACTTCAAATTTAGCCATCTTTGGTGGCTAAATTTCTCCAAATTTCACATGACAAAAGATTACACCGCCAAATAGAAGGCGGTGTAAATTTTAGTTAAAAAGTGTAGTGCATATTTAGCATAAACGATCTCTCGTCGCCCGGTCTTGAATCAGAACGCCAGTATTTTTTATTTAAGATATTATTTATCGCTAGTGTTATTTGAGCGTGTTCGTTAAAGTTATATCCAGCACTTGCATCAAATCTAGCAAAACCAGAAAGATGTTCGTCTATAACTCTACCATTAGTATTACTTGTGCGGTAGCTATATCGTTTAGAGTATCCTGTTACACCACTTTCGACATACCATTTGTCGTTTTTAGCATATCTTAAAAAAACATTGCCCTGCCAGTTGGTTGTATTATTTAGACTAAGTTTTTCGTTTAATGGATTTGACTTGTCATTTACGATGATGGCTCTCATGTATCCAAGTGAGCTTCTAAGATATAAATTTTCATAAATTTGGCCCAAGATATTTAGCTCTATACCACGACTTCGCTCTTTACCTCGCTCAGCCCAAACATAAGGGTTATTTTTAGAATCTGGTTGGTATTTTATATTATTATGTTCGATCTGAAATATAGCTAGGTTTGAGCTAAATTTATTATCAGCCCATGTGCTTTTTAAGCCAATTTCGTATTGCTCATTATTCTGTGGTTTTAGATCAAGCATCGTTGTATCGCCTATACTTATACCTATATTCCCGCGACCACCGTATGGAGCAAAACTCTTTGAGTATGAAGCATATGCGGTATGCTCTGGTAAAAAGTCCCACAGCAAGCCAACTCTTGGACTAAAAGAGTGCCCTTTGTAGCTATTTGTCATATTTGTAATATTTCTTGTTTTAAATTTATAAAAGTCAAACCTTCCGCCAACAAGTAGCCTATATTTATCATCTAGGCTTATTAGATCTTCTAAAAATACTCCATTATTTATAGCTTTGTGTTTATTGTCGGTCGTAAGCGGCATGTAACCCACACTACCCCAACTTGATCTTGATGCGTATGGATTTATGGTCACACTTTTGGCTTTATCATACCAAAGCCTTGGATGGCGAGTTTCTACACTATTATCGTAGCCAAAAGTAAGATTATGTTTAAATCTTGTAAATTCAAGCTCTTTTGTAAGTGTTATAGCATTTGAGAGCGTGTCGTTATCAGTTTGTTGTTTAGCATAGTTTTGCTTTAGTCTATTTCCGGGCATGATGGTACCACTAAAATAATGATCGAAATTTTGACTAGCTTTTCTATAACCAAAAACCCATTTTAAATTCATATCCTTTACTAACTCTGCATTTAGCTCGGTACGGAAGAAATGAAGCTTATCTTCAACAAAGTCTCCATCATGAGAAAATCCCTTTGTATAGTCGATACCAAGCTTGTCATAGACACTTTTTGTTGGCATTCTATCAGGTACACGCCAAGCATTATCATATGTGTATTGCGCCTCAAAGCTTACCGTTCCGCCATCATTTGTCACGATAATGCTTGGACTTACCATAAAATTTTTATATTTTACGCCCTCTCTCCATGATTTTCCACGCTCCATATCAGTCGTTAGTCTTGCAGCTAATTGATTATTTACTACGTGATTTATATCGATACCACCACCATATCTACTCCAGCTACCAACTCTTCCTGAGAGCTTATAAACAGGCATAAAATTTGCCTTCTTACTAACTAGATTTACAACCGCACCGCCATCGCTTCTTCCATATAAGATCGAAGCTGGTCCTTTTAAAATTTCAACTCTCTCAACATTTGCTGTACTGCGTCTTATCTGGCCAGAATCTCTAACACCATCTCTATATATATCGCCACCATCAACACTAAAGCCTCTTATCTTGATGTTCTCGCCTCTCATATCATAGCTTGCATCAATACCAGCATTTCCTTCTAGGATACTTGAGAGATCATTTGTGCCGTAGTTTCTGTTCTTTTGTATATCTATATTTTCGATAGTTTGTGGCGTCTCTTTGTTACTGAGTCCATTTCTATTGATATCCGCACTATCATACGCGATATAACCTTTTAGGGTATTTTGCTCCGAGATACCTTCCACCTCGATAGTTGGTAAAACAACTGAATAATCACTGTTATTTGTATCTAAAGCCCACAGCGAGCTAAAGATCAGTGATGAAGCAAGTATGCTAAATTTCATAGAATTCCTTTAGATAAAATTAAAATCGATATTCTATATCAAAATAGCTTAAAATATTTACGTTATATTGATACTTATTAAACTTTGCTAATTCATTGTTAAAATTTAGTTCGATTTAGAATTATCGTTTGCCATATCTTAAAACAAAATGCATTACTATTGCCGCTAAAAAATTTTAGATTAAGGCTAGTATTTTAATGATCACACACCAACGTGAGCTTTTTGAACTTTTTGATGAGGTGATAGATATAAAAAGTGAGTAAATTTGACTGCAAAGGCAGCCAAATTTATATTATGCTTTTTTAGTAAAAACTCCGACATAAATAGCATAGATAAAGCCGATCGCTACGGCATATGGAGCATAAGGAGTGATGCCAGCTCCAGAGCTTGCAAGTATGAAGTTATGGCTTATCGCAGCGCCTGCTCCCATGCCTAAAACAAATACAGCTGAGCTTAAATTTCCAGCTCCCATTTGCACTAAATGTTTGCCTGGGCAGCCATAACTTAGGCTAAAGCAAAGACCAGCCAAGCTCATGCCAAGGAAATTCCAAAGGACGTCATTATGAGCGATAGGTTGAGCTTCAAAGCCAAATTTATATTGTCCAAGAGCTAAATTTGTGATACTTGCAAAAACGATGATAGATACAATGCCATAAAACATTGAAAGATCACGCTCAAAAACTTTGCTAATCGCTCCAACTGAGCAAAATTTACTTCTTTGCATAAAAATGCCAATAACAATGGCGCAAATAAGTGAGATAAAGATATTTGCATGCTGTGAACCTGGGCCTTTTTCTGAGCTAAATAATGCACCATTATCGCCAAGTTTTAAACCAAAGACAAGGGCTATTAAAAGCAAAATAGCAATGATTAATGGCAAAAACGCAACTGGTTTTGTAGTGGCATCATTTTCAGGTATGACGTAACCATTTTTCTTAAAAAATCGTCCAACAAAAACGCCAGCAAATAGACCGACAAGACCAGCAATAGCAGTCATATCTCCGCCGCCAAGGCGCAAAAACGCTCTCCATGGACAACCCAAAAAGATAAGGCAACCAATCATAGCAAACACGCCTAAGAAAAATCTAGAAAAAGCCGCACTACCAGATACTGTAGTGAAATTTCTACTCCAAAGCATACTTGCTAGAAAGCCTCCGATGATAAGACCTAAAATTTCTGGCCTTAGATACTGCACGACCTTAGCTTGGTGAAAGCCAAGAGCACCTACGCTATCCCTTAAAAAGCAAGCCGCACAAACGCCCATGTTTGCTGGGTTGCCAAAATAAACAAGCACTGGGCCAAGAATGCCAAGGCTTGCACCTGCGATGATGTAAAGCACTGTTTTATTCATGAATTTTCCTGTGTATAGGGTAAAATCAAACTGATTTCTTAAATGGCATTTTAATAATCATTAAATAAAACAAAGATTAATTTTTTAAGAGCGAAATGGATAGAATATGCAAAAATTTCATAAAAAGGATAAAAATGAAAGATTTTATGAGTTACGCAGATAGCCTAAAAATTCTAAAAGATACAATAAATGCGTGGGAAAAGGTCGAAAAAGTAGCCATCACGGACGCACTTGATAGAAATATCGCCTACGACGTAACAGCCACTGAAAATTACCCAGCAAAGCCGGTTTCAGCGATGGATGGATACGCTTTTGCCTTTAAAGATGGCCTAAGCGAGCTTGAGCTCATCACAGACCTGCCCGCTGGAAGCGACAAAGGACTAGTCATAGAGGGTAGTAAATGTGTAAAAACTTTCACTGGCTCACTAATGAGCGAAGGCACTGATACTCTTGTGCCGGTAGAAAATGTCGAGGTTAACGGCTCAAAAATACTCATCAAAAAGAGTGTGCCAAAGGGTTTTGCCGTGCGCGAAGTAGGAGAAAGCTACAAAAAAGGTGAAATTTTGATCAAAAAAGGCACACGTCTAACCTACGCTGATATAGCACTTCTTGCCGAGCTTGGTGTCTTTCACGTAAGCGTTTTCATACGCCCAAGAGTTGCGATACTAGCAACTGGTAGCGAGATAAAAGACCTTGGCGAGCCATTAGAAAATCCAGCGCAAATTCACAGCTCAAATCACGTAGGCATCGCTATGCAGATACGCAAAATGGGTGCAGAGCCGATCCTTTGCGAGATCGTAAGAGATAAAGCCGAGCTTGTCGAAAAAGCGATCATAAACGCACTAAAATCAGCTGATATATTAGTGACGACTGGTGGCATAAGCATGGGTGATTACGACTTTGTAAAAGGCGCTTTAAATGAAAATTTTAGTCTTATCATCGAAGGTGCTGCCATAAAACCGGGCCGTCACATCAGAGTGGCAAAGTCAGGCGATAAATATATCTTTGCACTGCCAGGATTTCCGTACTCGGCAATGGTTATGTGTGTGCTTTACGTGAGGGTCTTAATAAATGCGTGGTTTGGTCAAGAAGAGCCAAAGATCACGGCGATAATGGACGAAGACTATAAAAAGCGTTCGCCATTTTTAGAATTTACGGCTGTAAATTTAGAAAATCGTGAAGGAAAAAATTTTGTAAATCTAAATGGCAAAAAGCTTGGCAGTTCAGCGATCGTAAATAATTTGACAAACAAAGCTGCACTTTTAATGATCCCAATGGATAAAGAAATTCTTAAAAAAGGCGAGATAGTAGAAGTCTTGATGATGCCTTGCTAAAAATTTTAAGGATAAAAGTTGAACGCATTAGAAATTCAAACAATTATAGTTTTTATTATAATGGCATCACTTGCCTTTGGAATAGATCTTTTTGCTCATAAACATGATGAGAAAATTTCACTAAAACAAGCTGGCATTTGGTCTATCTTTTGGATAGGAGTTTCAGTACTTTTTGGCATATATTTATATTTTGAGCGAGGCAGTGAAATAGCAAGTCTTTATTTTGCAGGATATGCGCTAGAAAAGTCGCTCTCGGTAGATAATCTTTTTGTGATGATGGCGATTTTTTCATGGTTTAAGATACCTGAAATTTACCGACACAGAGTGCTTTATTTTGGCGTTATAGGAGCTATGGTATTTAGACTCATCTTTGTAGCCGTAGGTACGATGCTTTTTGCCATCTCGCCTTGGATGGAGCTAATATTTGCAGCAATAGTCGCATATAGTGCCGTAATGATGATAAAAAAAGATAAGTGTGATGAGGATATAAAAGATTATTCAAACCACATAGCTTATAGGGCAGTTTATCGCTTCTTTCCGGTTTTACCACAGCTTTTTGGACACAGTTTTTTTGTTAAATTTAGCGAAATTTCTAAGCAAATTTCAGATAGTCAAAAAACTACTCTTAACGATCAGATTTTAAGGCTAAAAGCTACTTGGATAGCAACACCATTATTCTTATGTCTTTGCGTGATTGAGCTAAGCGATGTGATATTTGCTTTTGATAGCGTTCCAGCCGTCATTGCTGTGAGCAAAGATCCTATCATTGTTTATTCAGCGATGATATTTGCAATACTTGGGCTAAGAACACTTTATTTTGTGCTTGAAGCACTCAAAAATTTTTTAAAGTATTTAGAAATTTCTGTGATCGTGCTTTTATTTTTTATCGTAGCAAAGCTAGCTGTAAATGCGACTGCTCATATCTTTCATAACGGATTTGAAATTTCTGCACAAATTAGCCTTTTTATCATTCTAGCCATCCTTGGAGTTGGGGTCGTAGCAAGTTTGGTTAAAAAATAGTTACCACAAAAGTATACAAGCTAAAGTTAGGCAAGCTTAAAATTAAAAAATTATAAGCATAGTGCTTTATGTTTGGTGTCTAAATTCTTTAAAATTTTACTTGTTTGTGTAAAAGATTGATTACTGTATATTTATGCTACCAGCTGGAGTTCGCATATCGCCTTTTTCATCAGCAAATGGTGGTCCTTTTTGAAGCAAAGTGGTGATCTCAGATGCTACTTTTGGATCCATTTTTGCCATGATAGTTGATATCTTTTTGGCATCAAGAGCATAAAGTATGGTGGCTGCGTTTGATCTAGGCATTTTAGAGAGAACCTCAGCTGCCGCGCCATCTTTCATCTTAGAATATGACTCATTGACTTTATCGCTAGTCATTGTGCGAAGTTCTTTTAAAATTTTCTCATTTTTGGCGACCACTTCATCGATCTCTTTGCGTTTTTGCTCGATCACTTTCATTGTCGCATTTAGATCAGCTTCTTTTTTGGCAAGCTTTTTATTATTTTCTTCATAGGCTGCTGCTGAGCTTGCGCGAAATACCTCTAAAGCTTGGCGCTGTTCATCTATGATCTCAAGTTCCTTTGAAATTTCTTCTTTTCTAGCTTCAAAAATTTGCGTACAGTCAACTGGCACTTCAAAACAAAATGCAAAATTTAAAATAGTTAAGAATAATAAAACCACTCTCATCACAACTCACTCTTAGTTGTAAATTTCATCACTGCAAACTCATCAAGTGCAAGTGCTTCAGCCTTTTGTATGCGTTTTATCTCTTTTTTAAACTCTTCTTTTTCTAGATATTTCATCTTTTCGTACTCTAAATTTGCATTTTTATATTTATGTTCGTAATACGAAACCTCTTTTTTAGCTATTTCAAGGCTCTCTTTGCAGGCATTTAACTCTTGCCTTGCTATCTTTATAAACTCTAAATTTTCCTTTAACTCGCCTATATTGCCACTTTTTGGCAAGCAAAATTCCTCAAGCCTTGCTCTTAAATGCACTAAATTTTCTTCAAAATTTCTTACATTAAGCCTAGCAACGGCGAGCTTTGCCTCTACCTTATCCATCTCTTGTTTTTTTACACGGACGATAGAGGTAAATTTACTTTTCATCTAATGATCGTATCGCTTCTTTCGGGGCTTGTTGAGATGTAGCCGATCTTTACGCCAGTTAGCTCTTCTATTCGCTCGATATAAGCTCTTGCATTTGCTGGCAGATCTTCATATTTGCTTATGCCTTTTACGCTATCCCAGCCTGCAAGTTCTTCATAGATAGGAGTTGCATTTTCAAGATCTGTCGGCATATAATCGATAGTTTCGCCATTATATTGATAAGCCTTGCAAATTTTTACCACTTCAAATCCATCAAGTACATCAAGCTTCATGAGCGCATAAGTATCGACACCATCGAGTCTTGAAGCATATTTTACACTCACAGCATCAAACCAGCCACAACGTCTGCGGCGACCTGTTGTTGTGCCAAATTCCTTACCGATATCACACATCTTATCGCCACTCGTGCCTTTATCTTCTGTTGGGAAAGGACCAAAGCCAACACGAGTCGTATAGGCCTTTATGACGCCTATTACTTCACCTATTTCTTTTGGATTTAGTCCAAGACCTGTGCAAGCACCTGCACTTATGGTATTTGAGCTAGTTACGTATGGATATGTGCCATGGTCGATATCTAAAAGCGTGCCCTGAGCGCCTTCAAGCAATACCTTTTTATTTTCATCAAGTGCCTTCCATACTAGGTTTGTAGTATTTGCGATAAATGGAGCCAAAACCTCTTTATATCTTTTTAGCTCTTCAAGCAATTCGTTCTCATTAGGAATTTTTACTCCAAGTGCGTCAAATACGCATTTGTTTGTCTCAAAATCATGCATCAAAGCATCGCACAAACGTTCTGGCTCAAGTAGCTCGCCTACTCTGTGACCGCTTCTACTTATTTTATCAGCATAAGTTGGTCCTATGCCTTTTCCAGTCGTACCGATTGCTTTTTCGCCTTTTAGTCTCTCTTTTGCTTGATCGATTTGGCTATGGTAGCTTAGATTTAAATGTGCTTTATCGCTAATATAAAGCCTTCCTTCCAAATTTTCAAACTGCGCCATTTCAGTAATTAACACTTCTGGACAAACAACAACGCCATTGCCAATGATGTTTATGATATTTTTATGCAAAATTCCGCTTGGAACAAGGTGAAGCGCGTATCTAACACCATCAACCCAGATCGTATGGCCGGCATTATGGCCGCCCTGTGAGCGACAGATCATGTCATAGTTTAGTCCTAGCATATCAACTATCTTGCCTTTACCCTCATCACCCCATTGAACTCCAACTACTAAATCAGCCTTTCTCATTCTTACTTCCTTAAATTAATTTTTTCTTCTATCAATGCATCTGTATAAATAGCAAAACCACTATTTATTTTTCCGTCTATTTCGTAGCTGCCGCCACTTGCTATTATGCTGTTATTTCTTAAAAATCTAAAAAATAAACTATCGTAATATCTCATTTTCGAGTAATATAGCGGAACTATTCTTAAATTTTTATATTCTAAAGCGCTGGCTAAATTTCTCAAATTTTCAAGCGGTTCTTTTAATTTGCTTGGAGAAATTTTAATCACTTCATCCAGTTCATCAACTGACTTTAAAAGAGCAAGAGCGCTTAGCCATGGAACATTTTGAGATAAAATTTTCTCCATTTGTCCATTTTCAAAAATTTCAATAGGCACGCTTAAAATTTCACAAATCACTCTTGGAATTTGTATATTGCTCACTTGCAAAAATGTATCCATTTTTAGCTCATTAAGAAGCTTTGCTACGATATTTATGCTTTTTAAAACATCATTTTCACCGATTAGTTCGGCTCCGATTTGATAAATTTCTTGGCTTGGATAGCGAAAGACTGGCTGGATATAAAACCATCTTTTTGATTCGTTTGCTTTTAGCCTTCTAAGCACGATCCTTACAGTATCTACCGTACTATCAGCTCTTAGGCTTATTTCGTGATTTAGGCTATCGCTAAAACGTAAAAGATTTGTCGCATCTACACTTAAATGCTGGTGATATGAGAAAAATGGCGTTACGATCTCGCTAAAGCCTTCATTTTCTAAAATTTCACTAGCTTTTTGCTCAATCTGCCTCTTTAGCTTTGCGCTACTAGCAAAGTATAGCTTGCTTCCATTTGGGATTTCGTGCTCATAAACATTTAAAGCATTTTCATTCATTATTTATTCGCTCCACTCAAATTTAGATCATCATCGCATAACAAAATTGCCTCATTAGCTAAATTTATTACGTTCTCTTTGTCTATTTTTACAAGGATCGTATCTAAAATTTCAGCTAATTTTTCATTTATTGTTCTGATATCATCTACTTGATTTGCTATTTCGCCTTTTAATTTTTCGCTTATTTTTTCATCGCATTTAAGTAAATTTATCAAACGAATCATAAGCTCTTTTGCACCTACTATTTTGCAAAGCATATTGTAGTTCTCATCATCTTGAAAATTTCTTACATTTAGTGGAGATGATAGAGTGAATTTGAATTTGAGTACATCATCCAGGCTAAGCTCTGGTGCAAAAAGCCGTCCTTGAAATCTACTAAAGCCAAATCCAACAAAAATTTCAAGCATGCTTTTATCTTCTAAATTTTTTATCATGACATCAAAATTAAATGTATCTGATACATACTTTATCATGCGTATGGTCTTTAGCGCTTCTACTGAATCAAAAATTTGTTTGCAAAATCTCTTATCTATATTAAATCTATTTGTTTTTAACATGCCTAAAGCTTCTACTGAGCCTGAATAAGACGCAAAATCATCAAGCGAAAAGCTAACGCCTAGCTCCTTATAAGCATCAATATATCTAACAACATCATCTAAATTTACGCCACTTGCAGAGTCAACGATGTCTATGATTAACCCATTAGCGTCTAGTTGCTCATCTTCTAAAAGCTTTTTAAATTTCTCAAAAAACTCAGAAGTCATTAGCTTTTTAATGCATAAATTTACTCTAACTTTTGCATTTATTCCCTCTTTTAGCCATACAGCCCTAGCTTTTAAAGCATCTTTTAGTGTAAATAATGCAATAGCAACAACTGCTTTTGAGCCTTTTGCAAGTGGCAAGAAGTCTGATGGCCTTAATATCTTATCGCCATTTTTCCATCTAATAAATGCCTCAAAGCTGCTAACTTCCCCACTTTTTATATCAATCTCAGGCTGATATAGCAAGAACATCTCGCCAGCATCGATAGCTTCAATGATCTTTGAGTCATCTCTATATTCATTTTTAAAGTACGTATCTTTTTTCGAATTAAATACATAATACTTATTTTTTCCATTAAGCTTTGCTTGATACATAGCCCAATCAGCTCTTTCAATTAGATCATCAACACTAAGTGCATCGCCGCTTAAACTAATACCAATACTTACGCTAAGTTTTTTCTCATCATCATCAATAGAAATTTTACTCTGGCCCACTCTTAAGATGTTTTCAGCAGTTTCGTAAATTTCTCCCAAATTTTCATAAGGCATAGCACCTATAAACTCGTCCCCGCCTATTCTCGCAAATATTCCTTGTTTTGGAAAAATTTCATCTATTTTTTTTGAAATTTCTATTAGGATTTTATCACCTACTTGATGTCCATATCCGTCATTTATCGATTTAAAATTATCAAAATCAACATAAAAAGCTGCTATTTTTAAGCTTTTTTTCGCTTGTTTTAGTAGATTTTCTAGCTTATTAAAAAGCAAAAATCTATTTGGCAGTCCAGTCAGAGTATCGTGATACGCGATAAATTCGAGATACTCTTTATTGTAGCAATCATCATTTGCGCTTGAAGCTAGTAATATATATCCCTCTTGATCGCCAAACGCGTTTAAAAGCTTGCTTATGCTTATGACTTCGAGTCTATTTTTGCTTCGAACATCATGAATAAGACCTTGCCAAAAGCCAGTTATTTTAAGTGAATTTAAAATTTCATCTTTAATATCTTTTAGTCCGTTTTTAAAATTAATTATATCTTTTGAGTAAATTTTCTCTATAAAATTTTTATCTTTAGAAATGTCAAGCGTATCGAAAAAAGCGTCATTAGCATCTAAGATCCTAAACTCATCATCAAGCATAATAATTTGCTCTTTTGCGTATGAGAAAATTTTTGCTAAAAGGTCTTGATAAGAAAAAAAGCTATTTTGCACACTAAGATCTTGCATTGTGCCCTTTATAACGCTTACTTCACCATCATAAAAAGCTATTGCTTTTGCTCTAATCCTTACATAAATAATCTCTTTATCAGCCCTATAAAAACGCACTTCGCCATCATATACTTCACCTTTTTTTATAAGGTCAAAAAAGTCCTTAAAGCTTACAAATTCATCTACAAATATAGTTTTTGCGCGTTCAAAATTTATACTCATATCTCCATTTAATGCATATCCGAGCGACTTGGCGATAGCATTTGGGATATAAAGGGTGTCGCTTTTTTTATCCCATGAAAAAACAAGCGCTTGGCTTGCCCAAAGTATGCTTTGAAAATATTTTAATTCAGCATCATATTTTTCTTGCAACTTTGCTATATCGCTTAGGTCATTAAAAAAGTAGATGATTTTTTGCTCTTTGTCAGCACCATTATCTATAAATTTTACTTTTATCTTAAATGGCGTTTTGTTGTTTTCATTTGTTTGCATATTGGCTACGAGATTTATCTCGCTATTTTTGCTACCTTTTTCAAAGAATTTTTTAGATTCATTAGAAACATTTACAGCAAACTCATCTAAACTTTCAGGGCTTATTAGATCTTTTAAATTTATAAGCTTCTTATCTTGTGCGACTTTAAAGACACTATCGATATTTTGCGTACTTCTTACGATAGAAAATGGATCGCTGCTTAATGCTTCTGCTATTACATTTGGCGATAAAAACGAATAATCATTTATTGCTTCGTTATCCTTTTTCGTAAATTTTCCATCGTCAAGCTCATGTATAAGCATAAAATTTAGCCTAGAATCCCTTAGCTCGATCTGCGACTCTTGTAAAAATCCCTCTTTAGTGCCGCCATCTTTTGTTTTTAGCTCGATTTTAAAGCTCATATCACTATTTTGAGCGTCTTGTTTCATTTGCATAAACAATGCAAAATCGCCATCTATTAAATCATTTAAATTTAGCTCTATAATCTCATCTTTTGTGTAACCAACAGAAGATAAAAATGCATTGCTAGCATCAATAATATCGCCACTATAAGCATCATAAACTACTATTTTCAAAAAGCTTTGCTCAAAAATATAACCAAATCTACTTTTGTATTCTTCTAGCCCATCAGTTGCTTTTTTGGTTTCTATCTTTAGCTTGTTTATTCCATTTTTTATATCTTCAAATTCTGTTACATTAAGGCTTCGTCTTATCTCGCATTCATCGCCATCTAAAGTATCTCTTACCTCTTTTAAAGCTGGCATTATTCTATTTTTTACAAATTTTACATCTCTAACCCATAAAAATATGGAAGATATAAAACAAAAGATCGATAGCCAAAATAACACAAACTGCATAAAGATATGAAAATGTTTCGTTGAAGCGGTAATAACAAAAATTTTATACTCTGGCATATAGCTTATGAGATAAAAGCCCATATGGCTTAAAGAAAATATTATTTTATCCTCTTTAAACTCATCGCCAAGACTCACATAAGGCAAAAACATCGATTCATCAAATTTTTTATAAAACTCATCTCTTGATAAATTTCCATATTTATCTACCAGATAAGCATAAGTTTTACTTTTATCATCGTAATCTACATTAGTGTAGTTTTGCAAAAATTTTATATCAATTTGAACTAAAATGCTGCCTCCATTTTTTAGTCCATAAGATGCATAAATGTCTCTAAAACGACTGTTTTTATAAACTCGATCCGATACTGTAAATTTTCCAGCATCTGTCTCGTTTAAACTAAGCTGAGATAGATCATTTTCGGCTATGTCATCAGCACCTAAAAATCTCTTTGAATAGAGTAAATTTCTATTTTTATCAAAAACATAAAAAGCTATATAAAGATCGTTTTTTGTTGAATTTTTATCAAATAGCATATCGCTAAGACCTGCTTCAACCATTTTTGACTTTAAAAATAGATCGTTTTTTATTATAAAAAAGCTATTTGAGATTGATGATTTTATATTTGAATTAGTTGAGCTAAGATCATACTTTATATCGTTCGTACCGGCACAAACTACAAATAATGCTAAAAATATAAATGAGAGTAAAAGTAAAATAGCCTTTGTATAAAACATTTTTACTATTTGAAGGCTGGTTTTTTGTTTCTCAAGCACGATAGACACCTCGTTAGTTTAGGTTTTGGCTCTGATTTTATCCCATTTTTACTTGATTTGGGTTTATAAAGGTAAGTATTTATTTAGAATTTATTGATTTATTTAAAATTGAGCCAAAAATTTATTTAAAATTTGGCTCAAATATCTTAATAGATCCAAGTAACGATATCAGAAATTTCTCTGCGAAGTTTTTTTGGTTGTGGATTTAGGCGGTAGCCAAATGGCACCATGATGGACACTCTTTGAAGGCTCTCATCAAGCCCCAAAAGTTCATTTAAAGCGTGTCTGTCAAAGCCTTCTATTGGGCAACTATCAATGCCCAAACTTGCAGCTGCATTCATCATATTTGTGGCAATTATCATGCATTGCTCATGTGACCACTGAAATGTTAGCTCATCATCATTTTTAAAATTTGCAAGCAAAAAGTCATGATAAAATTTTTGCCTTGCAGCAATGGCTTCAGGGTTTTTATTGGTATTTCTAGCGATCATTTTATTAACATATGCGCTTCCAAATTTTACCTCTTTGATCTTAGCTAAAACGACAACTAAATGCGAGCAAGATGTGATTTGCGCTTGATTCCATGAAAGAGCTTTTATTTTTTCTCTAAGCTCTTTATTTTGAACGACTAAGATATCCCACTGCTCAAGGCCAGTTGAACTAGGGCTTAACCTGCCAGCCTCTAGTATAAAATCAAACTCTCCAGCACCGATTTTTTTGCTTTCGTCAAAAACCTTGCAAGCATGACGAAATTTTAAAATTTCAAGATAATTCATCATCTCTCCTTTATAGTTTTTGAAATTATAGAATGGTTAAGTAAATTAAAAGATTTCACTAACGCAATGGATAGCATGCTATTTTTAAAAATTTATCTTAAAAATATACCAAACTCGCTCTTTGACACCGCAGAGCCAACGATAGCCGAGCTTTCATAACCTACTTCTTTTAAGCGTTTTACTGCGAGCATCGCATCCTTTTCACCAACTGCAAGCAAAAGTCCACCAGAAGTTTGCGCGTCAAATAGTAAAATGTCAGCTTCTTTGTCTATAAAATGCTTTGCAAATTCGCGGTTTTTATAGCTTCCTTCTGGAATAATGCCCATATCTGCAAATTCCTTTGCGCTTGCAATGATTGGCACGTTTTTTTCATAAATTTCAAAACTGATCTTTTCATTTAGCATTTCACTTAAATGTCCCAAAAAGCCAAATCCGGTCACATCAGTAGCGCCGTAGACTTTGATGCCATCAAGTGCTTTTAATGCATAAAAATTTAGCTGTGCCATGATAGTTGCAGCCTCTTTTATCTGCTCCATGCTTAATAAATCAGCCTTTATTGCTGTGCTTAAAATGCCGCTTCCAAGGGGCTTTGTAAGTATCAAAACATTGCCATTTATGGCTGTATTATTTGCCCAAAATTTATCAGGATGTACCCTTCCAGTAACGCTAAGCCCATAATACATCTGCTGTGTCTCAATCGTATGCCCGCCAACAATAATGCCACCACACTCTTTTACTTTATCGGCTCCGCCTTGCAAAATTTCACCTAAAATTTCAGGTGCCAAGTTACAACTATCAAAGCCTACGATGTTTAGAGCATTTATCACCTCACCACCCATTGCAAAGACGTCACTTAAGCTATTTGCAGCAGCGATTTGACCGTAAATAAAAGGATCATTTACTACAGGCGTTATAAAGTCAAGCGTTTGAACAAGTGCAAGATCACTTGAAATTTTAAAGACACTCGCATCCTCGTTAGAATTGGTGCTTGAGAGCAGATTTGGATGAGATAAATTTAAACTACTAATCGTTTTGTTTAGACCCGACGGGTCAAGCTTAGCAGCTCAACCAGCGGCTCTAACGAACTGCGTAAGCTTTTTGTCGTGGTAGATCATAATTTGATTTGCTCGTGAGTTGAGAGTATATCGATGATCTCATAAGCATTTGAAATTTCGCCAATCGCAAGATCACTTACTAGCTTATAAGCCTCCAAGCAGCTTCCGCAGCTTAAAATTTTAACACCAGCAGCTTCAAGATCTTTAAGCGGCTTAAAGCTTGGATGTGAGCGATTTGTAGTCATCTTTACAGCGTTATTTACGCAGATTATTATCTTTGGCTTTTTCTCAACTTGAAGAAAAGCTCCCAGGAATTTTGATAATAAATTTATTCCTACTTCGCCGCTACCTGCACGCTCTTCATTTAGATAGAGTACTTTATTATTTTTTGGTGTTATGTCGCAGACAAACTCATCAAAATTTGTAAGCTCAAGCGCATTTTTGCCTTTTGTAGCTAAAATTTTAGTTTCGTTGCCATTGCTTTCGAGGCTAAAGTTTATATTTTGATTTTTTAAAAATCTTGAAATATTTTCTTTTGGGGCTAGTGCATTTACCAAAATTTCTAAGCTTTCACCTTCACTTAAGCCATCAAGTGCATTTTTTGTCATTATGACTGGTTTTGGACACTCTAAATTTCTACAATCAATTGTTGTCATGATTTTTCCTTTTGCAATTAGTATTTCAAACCTTGAAACTAGTTTGGATTATAGCCAAAAAATATTAATTATTTTAAAAATTTTAATGTATAAATTTGAGATAAAAGAGAGCTTTGACCTCGCTTACTAGCAAGATCAAAGTAAAGTTAATTATTTTAAATTTGTATAAGACTTTTCATAATCAGATACTGGAATTTTATTTTCTCTAACGAGCTCTTGATACCAGTAGTGATGAAGAACATAAACTTCTTCTTCTTCTTTATATCCAGTAATCATCGACCAAATAGCGCCATGAATAGCAATAGCTGCCATATAAATATGAACTAAGAAAAATACTGCACATGCGATGCCAAGACAATTATGGATAATTACGCTATATCTTAGAAGATCAATTTGTGTAAGACCAAACCAAGAAGCAACCGCTGGCTCTTTAAAGTCCGTAAAATACATAATCGCGCCAGTAATTATCATAACAATACCACCAGGGATAGCGATCCAGTACCATGCTTTTTGACCAGCATTAAATTTACCAGCTGGAACAGGTCTCTTTTTCTTTGATAAATAGCCACCAACTATCATCATCCATCTGATATCATAAATTGCTGGAAGCATTCTCTTTGTCCAGGTAAATAACATAGGAAGCACAGAAACAGCAAAGATCACAGTTGCTGTATCGTGCAAGTATCTACAGAAACGCACAAATGTTCCACCGCCAAGCTCTGCACCCCACATAATGATGATACCAGTTGGCACTAAAATGATCCATGAGATCGCTGCCAAACCATGAGCTATACGTATGATCAATGAAAAAGCAAATACCTTTTTACCATCATGGCTAAAATGTTTTGGCCCAATGATTAAAAAGTGTAATGCAAATGCTCCAATAACAGCCAAAATGATAGAAAGTGCTGCTATTGCAAAATAATCATTACCTTGGATAAAAGTAAATATCGGCCCCAAACCTTGTTCGTATGGCTTGATATTTTCTATCCTTTCAGCCGCCCAAATGGCACTATTATATTGATTGACGCCAGTTGGTCCTTGAGTTGCCATTGCTGTTACAAATAATGTAAAAAGCAGAGTAAGAATTCTCGTCATTAGTATTCCTTTATGAGTTTGAGCTTAAACAATTTAAGTATTGGTTAAATACGTTAAATCGCATAGCTACGCTATTTTGATCGCTATTATATCAGAGCTAATCACAAGCAAACCTTAGCAAAAAAGATTACTAAAAATTTTATAAAAAATATTTAAGCTTTGTTAACTTTTAGAGTTTTTTGATCTGAAAATTTAGCTAAAATAAAGCCAAAATTTAGTTAAAAAGGACTGCGCTATGCATCTTCTTTGCCTTATATTTGATGAGTACGAGACGCTTGATCTTATGGAGCCAGTGGAGTTTTTAGCAAGGGTGCCTGAAATGAAGATAAGCTATGTTTCGTTTGATGGCGGGATGAAAAGAAGCAAATAAGGCTTTTTTATAAAGACCAAAAAGCTTAGTAAGATGCCAAATGAGAGCGTTTTGTTACTCCCTGGAGGTCAAGGCACAAGAGCGCTTGTAAATGATAGTGAGTTTATCTCAAGACTTAAAGAGTGCGTTTTGGCATCTAAATTTTGCCTAAGTGTATGCACTGGCTCAGCGCTCATCGCTCGCACAGGAGTGCTTGACGGACTAAAGGCTACCTCAAATAAAAGATCGCTTGAGTGGGTAAAAAGTTGCGGCGAAGCTGTAAAGTGGCAAGAGCGCGCCAGATGGGTGAGGGCAGGTAAATTTTATACAGCTTCAGGCGTGGCTGCTGGCATGGATATGGCGCTTGGATTTATCAGTGATCATTTTGGCAAGGAGCTAGCCCAAAAGATCGCAAACGAGACTGAATACAACAGGCAAAAAAGCTCAAAGATAGATAAATTTGCCAAAATTTTATAGATACTAATCTGTAAAAAATTTTTAGATATAAATAAAACGAACTTTTAGCATTTAGCAGTCAAAAGCTAGTCAAAACACTAGTGATTAATTTCTGCGTCTATACTCTTCATATCCGAATTCGCGGATCATTTTAACCTCGCCATTTTCTTTCAAAAGCACTAAATCAGGTAGTTTTATGCCATTAAATGTCGTATTTTTCACGATGGTGTAGTGGATTTGATCTTCAAAGATGACGCGATCGCCGATTCTTAGCTCACTATCAAATTTATATTCCGCATCGCCTGCTTCAAGCCCTACTATATCGCCAGCTAGGCAAGTATTACCGCCAAATCTATAAGCAAATTTGCCATTTTTACTCTCGCCTCTAACGGCTGGGCGGTAAGGCATGAGCACGGTATCTGGCATGTGCGCCTCGGCTGAGGTGTCAAGGATGGCGATATCTTTCTCGTTATGCACGATGTCAAGCACGCTGCTTATCAAAAAGCCAGTCTGCCAGCCTACAGCCTCGCCTGGCTCCAGATAGACCTCTACGCCGTATTTCTCGCGAAAGCGTCTAATGATATTTATAAGTAGCTCCACGTCATAATCAGCCCTCGTGATGTGGTGGCCGCCGCCCATATTTATCCACTTCATCTTTGGTATAAACTCGCCAAATTTCTCCTCAAACGCCTCCAGCACGACCTGCAAGCTGCTCGCACTCTCCTCGCAAAGCGCGTGAAAATGAAGCCCCGTGATGCCATCAAGAAGCTCTGGCTTAAAATTTGCCCTTGTGATGCCAAGCCTGCTAAATTTACCACATGGGTTGTAGCTGTCAGTTGGCGCTAGTGAGACCTCTGGATTGACCCGCAGGCCGCAGATGATGCCATTTTGCAGAGCAATGCCTTTAAATTTTTGCCACTGAGCAAAAGAGTTAAACGTGATGTGCTTTGAAATTTTTAAAATTTCATCAAAGTCCTCATCTTTAAATGCTGGGCTATACGTGTGGATCTCGCCTTTTACGTATTCGCTCGCAAATTTAGCCTCATGAAGCCCACTGCAAGTAGCTCCATCAAGGTATGAGCCCACCATATCCATCACTCCGCTAAACGCAAAGCCTTTGAGCGCTACTAAAATTTTAGCTCCGCTTTGCTCTTTTACATACTTTAAAAGCTCCAAATTTTTACGTACTTTGGCCTCTTCGCAGACGTAGGCTGGGGTTTTTATGCTTTTTAAAATTTCGTTCATCTTCTATCTCTTTTGCAAATTTTCAAATAAGTATATCTAAATTTATTTTTAAGTAAAATCAGCAAAAATTTCAAAGGATAAAATGTGGTAGAGATCGAATTTCTTGGGCCTATAGGGCTTGAGAGTATAAAAGTAGAGGCAAAAAATTTAGGCGAGGTAAAAGCTGCTTTAAGCGAGAAAGAAGAGCTTAAAAAGTGGCTAAATATCTGTGCTGTGGCTGTAAATGACGAGATCGTAAGCGATATAAATTTTGCTCTTAAATCAGGTGATAAAATTTCTATTTTGCCACCAGTTTGTGGGGGCTAAGATGCAAATTTATAATGGAAGCTTAGATGTTCAAAGCATCACAAACGAGTGGTATGAACGCTTTAAGGATAAAAACTGCGGTGCGCTCATCACTTTTGTTGGAATCGTAAGAGAAGAAGGTGGTATTTCGGCGCTTAGCTTTGATATCTATGAGCCAATACTTAAAAAATGGCTAGATGCTTGGCAGGAGCGAGCCAAAAAAGAAAATGCCTACGTACTCTTTGCTCACTCAAAAGGCGACGTGGCGGTGCATACGAGCTCTTATGTAGCAGGCATTGTGAGCCCTCAAAGAAAGGTCGCGCTAAGGCTCATAAACGAATTTGTCGAGGACTTTAAGGCAAATGCGCCGATCTGGAAATACGATGTGATAAATGGCGAGAGAATTTATGCAAAAGAGCGCAGCCAGGCGATAAATGGTGCTGGAATTTTAGCTTAAAAGGAAAAGTGATGATAACAAAAGAGAGCAAAAAAGATGTTTTTTGGGCGCTAGCCTTTGGGCTTGGACTTTTTATATTTAGCATCATTGGCTACTTTTATCTAGCTCTTGGCACAGCGTCTATCTTTGGTGTCATCATTGGTGCTCTCTCAGTGTTTTTTTGTGTTAGAAAAATTTTTCAAAACAACTTTTTACGCATTGAAGATGATGGGTTTATCATCACAAAAGGCTCAAAAAGCATAAAATTTTACTTTAAGGATATCGACGAAATCGCCATTAAAAGCTTTGGCGATAAGAAAAAAGTGGAAACTTTAAGCGTAAAATTTAAGAAAAACCGTCTTGATAGAGATGCTTGCTTTGGGTTAGTGCAACCACTAGGTGATGATTTGATCATCATTTTTGATAAATATGAACTCTCAAAATTTACCATTTCAAAAGAGCTAAGAGATAGGCTTAATAATTTTAGAGCATAATTAAATCATCCTATGATCTAAAAATTTTTATATAACAATTATCAAAATTTTATACATTTTTCACATTAAATTTACACCATTTAGCTACTCTTGCAAAAATAAAATTAAGCATTTTATCTACAATAGACTCGTAATTATGGATTAAAAATTTAAAAGATGACTTACATCAACTTTTATAAAGGGTTTTGCTACTACAATTCTGATAAAAGAAATCATAATTATATCTTTAAAAGGAGTTTACATGAGGCCCATTTTAAGCCTAGCAGTTCTTTCATCACTGCTTCTAGCAAATGAAGCAAATTTAGACATTATAAAGCCTATTAGAGAATTTGCACCGCCACCAGTCATCACGCCAAACGTTGCACAAAGTGCCTTTGTGGAAAATCAATTTGACCGCACTCAAAGAAGCGAATATCCATTTGTTACAAATTTGCTTGATAACTCAACTGATATGTTTCATATCTCGGCTGGAATGTATGGCAAAAGCTTTTACAATTCATCACTTTTTAAATATCGTGGCGCAAATTTTTACACCATCTTAAATGCAAATTTCACCAAAGCAAATAATTATAAAGACGGAAGTGGCAAAAAATGGAACTATGGCTACAATAGACAAGGTCAAAGCGCTATCTTAGGTTTTGTGCCAAATGATCTTAGCGAGCTTAGGCTTACGTTTTTAAGGGATAATATCGACAAAGACAAGCAGCCAGAACATGCGATGGATGCTTTTAAAACGACAAGAAAAGTTGGCAAACTAAATATTCGCTTAGGCGAAGAAGATCTTTCAAATACGCTAAATTTTGAACTTATCCTAAAAAAGGTTGAGCGAAAAGCTGATAATTTTCATCTAAGAGATGCCACTCCAAATGTGAAAGTGGATTTAAAAAGGAATATATTTGAGGCAAATTTAAAGTATGATGTTGATTTTTCAAGCTTTCACAATCAAATAGGTGCTGGCTTTGAAAAAGATAAACATGACGGCAAAAGATACATGAAACAAGGCAACAACTGGGTCTTTAACGGATACAGATTTGCTGATGTTAGAAATGATAAATTTATGCTCTTTGACACACTTGCTTATAAATTTAATGAAGCAAATGAAGCCTCGCTTGCCTTAAAATATGAAGAGCAAAGAAGTAAATTAAATGGTATCGACACTAAATTTTTCGCACCAAATCCAGCCATTAGTACGACTCGCGGGCTACTTCGTCAAATTTATGGCAAAGACGTAAGTGATAAGATCAAAAAAGACGCTTTTAGCGCAAGTTTAAAATATAAATTTACGCCAAACGACAAAGATAGCTACTTTGCAAAGCTTGAAAGCTTATCTCGCTTGCCAAGTAATATGGAGCGTTTTAACGCACTTTATGGTGCAGGCGATAATGGCTGGATAGCAAATCCGAATTTAGAGCCAGAAAGACACAACAGAGCGGTTCTTGGCTTTAAATTTGGCAGCGAGTTTTACAAAGAATACCTAAACTCTTTGCAAAACAAAGATGCTTTTAGCTTTGGAGGACATTTCATCGCTGATAGCGTTAAAAATTTGATCATTTTTGATAGACGCCACTCAAAAGCCCCAATGCAACTAAATAAAAATGCTGTCATCTCAAGAAACGTTGATGCAACGCTTTATAGTGTAAATTTCAATACAGAATATAGCTTTGCAAGGCACTTTGGCTTAAAAAGCTCACTTTACTACAACTACGGACAAAACAAAACCGACGGCAGGCCACTTTATCAGATAAGGCCTTTTGAGGCAAATTTCGCATTTGACTACAAAGACTATGCAAGCTTTGGTAGCTACAACCTTGGCACTGCACTAAGGCTAGTTTCAAAGCAAACTAGAGGCGATTTTAGCAAGCAAAATGGCCTAGGTATCGACAAAAAAGAGGCCGCAAAAGGATTTGGTTTGCTTGATCTTTATGGTGGCGTAGAGTTTAAAAATAAAGTTGGCATAAGATTTGGTGTAGCAAATTTATTTGACAAAGATTATGCAGAATTTATCAGCGGTGATCACGTAGCAGCACTTGATCCAGTAGTCGTTCATGCCCCTGGCAGGACATTTTTCATTAGCTTTCACAGCAGTTTTTAAAGGAGAAAAAGATGTTAGATAGAAGAAAATTTTTAGGACTTAGCACAGCTTTAGGCGTTAGCGCATTTGCACCAAATTTATTTGCAAAAGAGAGCTTTAATATGTGGGGTGCGCCAGCAATCCCAAGCGTCATAATGGCAGTTGCTGCACTGCAAGGGGAGTTAAATAAAACTTATGATGTAAGCCTAAATATCTGGAAAACACCAGATCAGCTTCGTGCAGGCGTGGCTAGTGGGGATATCAAGGTAACGATGTCGCCATCAAATGTCGCTGCAAATTTAAGAAATCAAGGGCTTGATTTTGCGATGTTAAATTTACTAACTCTTGGCGTAATGAACGCTATGGTTAAGGATGAAAAGATCAAAAATTTAGAGGATTTTGTAGGCAAAAAGCTCATCATGCCATTTAGAGGCGATATGCCTGATCTTGTTTTAAGAGCGCTTTGCAAGAAGCGAGGCATAGACGTTAGCAAAATAGACATCACCTACACAGCAACGCCGCCTGAGGCTCTGCTTTTATTTTTACAAAAAGATTTTGACATTTTAATAGTTCCACAACCTCTTGGCGAAGCGACTATTTTGCGCGGTAAAAAAGCAGGCGTTAGCGTGCATTACTCAGTTGATTTTCCAAAAATTTGGGGCGAGAGCTTTGGCACAAAACCTATAATCCCAATGGCTGGCATTATCGTAGAAAGAGGCTTTTACGAGAAAAACTTAAGTCTATTTGATACGCTTCATAGCGATCTTAAAAATGCACTTTCATGGATACTTGAAAATAAGCAAAGTGCAGCAAAGATAGGCTCAAGCTACTTGCCAGCTCCAGAAGTAGCACTTGCAAATGCTTTTGATAAGGCAAATCTAACAGTAACAAAAGCAAATGAACTACAAAGTGAAATCATGGCGTTTTTTGAAGAAATTTATCAGTTTAATCCAAAATTTCTAGGCGGCAAGATGCCAGATAAAGGTCTATTTTTATGATACTAATTGATGGCATCAAAAAAGATCGCTCAAGCTTTTTAAAAATAATTGACTATTTTTGGGGTGGATTTAGCGGATTTGCCGTAGTTTTTTTGATCTTAGCCATTTGGCAAGTGGGAAGCGAGTTTAGCTCCCCACTCTTGCTTCCGCCACCAAAAGATGTATTTTTAAAAGCCTGTGAGATTATAAAAGATTATAAAAACAGCGAGATAAACATAACGCTTTGCAGATCACTGATCGGAGTTTGCTCGGCAACATTTTTTGGTATATTTCTAGGGTTAATAGCAGGTAGCTTTAAAAGTTTTGCGGCCTTTTTAAAGCCTGTTATTACATTACTTTTGTCAATGCCACCGATTATTTGGATAGTGCTTGCTATTTTTTGGTTTGGATTTGGAAATTTTAGCACCGTTTTTACTATCTTTATAACCGTTTTACCGCTTACTTTTGCAAGCTCGGCAGTTGCTATGAGTAGCGTAGATGAGGAGCTAAAAGAGATGTTTGACGCTTATAATCTAGGAATTTTAAAAAAAATAAGACACCTTTACATCCCGCATCTTACGAGCTACATAATAAGCTCTATTAGTGTAGCTGTCGCAATGGGCGTAAAGATAGTCATAATGGCTGAGCTACTAGGTGCAAATAACGGCATGGGAGCAAAGATAGCAAATGCAAGAGCGATGCTTGAAACAACCGAGGTAATGGCGTATGTTCTTTTAAGTATCACTCTTATCATGCTCTTTGAATACCTCATCATTGAGCCACTAAAAATAGCTTTGATGCCTTGGAGAAGATGATGCTTGAGCTTAAAAATGTAGAGTATGAAATTTTAAGAGATAAGGTCGTAAGGAATTTTAGCCTAAATGTAAAAGGTGGCGAGGTAGTAACGCTTTTTGGGCCATCTGGATGTGGCAAAACGACGATACTTCGGCTTATTAGCGGACTAAATGAACCTAGAAAAGGAAAAATTTTTAATAACTTTAAAAAGACTACATATTTTTTTCAAGAAAATCGCCTACTAACATGGAAAAATGCTCTTGAAAATGTGCTTTTAGTTATGGATAAACCAGACATTAACGCTGTTTTAGAGCTTTTTAAAAAGGTTGGGTTAAGTCAAAAGGACACTTTAAAATACCCAAGCGAGCTAAGTGGCGGTATGAGACAAAGGGTCGCTTTCGTAAGAGCAGTCGTGACAAAACCTGATCTACTTTTGATGGATGAGCCTTTTTCTGGACTTGATTATGATATGAAAGAAATTTTAATTGAAATTATTGGCCAAAGAGTAAGTGAAGGTATGAGTGTGGTTCTCGTCACACACGATAGAATGGAGGCTGTGAAGATGTCAAATAGAATTTATTTCTTATCAAGTAAAGGTGCAGTTATACAAAGAGAACTTGAAATAGACAAAGATTTCAAAGAGCGCGATTTTACGTTTATTAGCAAGATGATAGATGAAAATTTCAAAGGGCAAATTTATTATGATTAATAATTTTTTTACTCATCCTATGAGGATATTTTTCTTAATGAGTGCCGCCTGTGCGGTGCTTGGTGCTAGTGTGTTTTTTACTCCAACTGATTTTGTGAGTTTGCATAAATTTATATTTTTGCAACTTTTCTTAGCCCTTGCTTATGCTGGATTTTTGCTAACTGGACTAACTGATTGGACAAATTTTCAAGCATCCCTAAAAATACATGCTTATATATTATTTTCACTCTTTTTTATAAGCTTTATATTGGCATTTTTTAGCCTATTTTTAGCACACTGCTTTATCGCTCTTTTTTGGCTATATTTGGTTTTGCTTTGTGTTTATATGATCTGGCGAGATAAAAACGATGATCAATTTGGCGTACTTGGCTTTTTGTTTGGTATTTTAGGCTTTGAAATTTATTATCTAATAAGTGGCAATGAAAAATTTCTAAATTTACAAGTTTTTATCCACGTGATCGCTATCTTACTCATCTCTTACCGTGTTAGTGTCGTACTTGGGAAAGAAGCACTAAAAAGAGAAAAAGGCATGGATGAAGCTGTTTTTGTGCCAAATTTTATCTATAAAAATATCGCTATTTGCTGCGTTTGTGCTTTTTTGCTTTTAAATATATTTTTTGAAGAAAGCATGGGTGTCTATTATGCCGCGATAGCTTGCGGAAGTGCGGTACTTGCAAAGCTTAAAGAGTGGCACTATAAAGAGCTTTTTAGGCATAGTTTTGTGCTTTTGTACTATTTTATGCAACTATTTTTAGCACTTGGATTTTTTGGAATCGGCTTTAGCGGCATTTTTGGGCTCCATCTTGAAACAAATTTTATGCATCTAATAGCGATAAATGCAGTAGTTTTTAGTGTGATGCTTATATTTAATGTCGCAGGACTTCGTCATAGTGGACAAGAGCTTGAGTTTTTACGCCTTAGTAAGGTTGCTTTCATTTTAGTTCTTTTAGCTGGCGTTAGCAGAGGAATTTTGGCTTATTTTTGGAGTGGCTTTTACATTCATTTACCAGCAACACTCATAGCAATCGCTTTTGTTTTTTGGCTCATAAATTTTTATGCGATCTTTAGGGATAACGATTTTAGCGATGACCCAGAGTAAAAAGATATTAAAAATCTATTCATTAATTAAAAAGAGTTTTTAAGTCTTTTTTGAAGTAAGTGGATATATAATTTGCGATATTTATTATCAATATTATAAAAAGGATTCTTTATGAACAAACTTACTTCTGTTGCTTTAGCAGCTTCATTTTTTGCAGTTTCAGCTCTTGCATTTAGTGTAGAAGGTGAACCAAAGGTAACATTTACTGGTTACAAGCTAGCAAATAAAACAGCCGTACCAGGTACTTTTAAGACGATAAATTTTAAAAGTCAAGAAAATGCAAATTTTGCTGATTTTTTAAAGAGCTTTGAATTTAAGCTAGAGCCAAAAGATATCGACACAAAGCTACCTGACCGCGATAAAAGGATTGGCATTATTTTTGATGGCAAGGCCGTAGATGGCAAGATCGTAGCTGTAAATGGCGACGATAAGGCCGGAGAAATGGATGTTCAGCTTAGCATAAATGGCAATTCAAAAATTTTTAAAACAAAATATGAAGTGCAAAATGGTAAGCTAATGGCAAAATTTTCAGTTGATCTTGTAAATGATTTGAAGCTAAATGAGAGCTTTGATAAATTTGCCGCTGCTGCCAAACCATTTCACGGTGGAAAGAGCTATCCAGATGTAGATGTTGGCTTTGAGGCAACTATAAAATAACTTTCAAATTCGGCGCCAGTAAGTTAGCTTGCGCCGAAGTTACCTCTTTATCCTAGTTTCTTATTCTGCGATACCGAAAAATCGAAGATGACGGATTTTTCATACAAAAAGGCGGCAAAAACGCCAAATTTTACTTTAAAGATATCGAAGAGATCGGCGTTCGCATGGTCGACGCCAAGCGCAAAATCGACGTTTTAAACGTGAGGTTTAAAAGAGGTAAACTAGACCGCGACGCGGCTGATGGCCTCATGCAGCCTATCGGCGACGATGATGCCGTGATATACGACAAATACGAGCTATCCAAGCACGAGGTTTTTAAAATTTTAAAGCAGAAATTTGAGGCGTTAAACGCACAAAAAAGCGAAAATAAGAAAAAGTAAAATTTGGCTAGGCCCGTCGGCTTCAAATTTGATTTTGGCTTTGGTGACCTAAAATTTGCGAATTTGACCGAAATTTGAGTCAAACCCGCAAGGCTAAATTTATTTATTAAAATACGCCGCGAGCGCGCTTAGCCAAACAAACAGAGCTATTATCCAAGACATCGTCCACGGCGTACCCGCAGAAAACGCCGCAAGCATCGCCGAGGAGAGGATGCCGCTACCGTATTGCAGCGAGCCGATGAGCGCAGCGGCCGAGCCCTTCATCTCCTGCGGCACGCTATCAAGAGCGGCGGCATTGGAGCAAGAAGCGATGATGCCGTTCATACTAAAAACGAAAAACATCGGGATTATCACGCCAAGAACGCCGCCCGTTTTGAAAAACGCAAACGCAAACAGCACGCCGGCAGCAAGCGCGGCAATGAGCGTGGAGACTATGAGCAGGTGATTTAGCGCATAGTGCTTTACCAGCTTTTTATTTACGAAACTTAGCGCCATGACGCCCACGATGTTTATGCCGAATAAAAATCCGTAGTATTTGCTAGGAATGCCGAAATAATCGATATAGACAAACGATGAGCCCGTGATAAACGCATAGGCGGCTACGTAGAAAAACGTCACGCTAAGAGTGTAGCGCATAAATTTGGCGTCTCGCAATAATCTTAGATAGTTTCTAAAAGACGATACGATGGGCTTTGTGGAGCGCTTTTGCAGCAGCAAGGTCTCCGGTAGAGAAAAAATCATCGCAAACATAACCGCGCTAGCTAGCGCCATCAGCCAAAATATCCCATGCCAAGAGCCAAACTCCAGTATCGCGCCGCCCAATAACGGACCCGCTATCGGCGCTATAGCCATGATGATAACTAGCGTAGAGAGCATCTGTGCGGCCTGCGAGCTACCGAAAAGATCGCTAATCATCGCCCTGCTTAGCATCGGTCCTACGCACGCGCCCACGGCCTGAAACACGCGCCAGAACACTACGCTAGCCATAGTGTCCGACATCGCGCATCCTACTGATCCGATCGCAAAGAGCGCCATACCGATAAAAAGCGGGATTTTACGCCCGATCCTATCGCTGATAGGCCCCCATACGAGCTGCGCTATAGCAAAGCCGATCAAAAAGCCCGTTATAGTAAGCTCCGCATCGCCATGCAACTGTCGCTCCATCGTAGGCATAGCGGGCAAATATACGTCCGTAGATAGCGATGTACATGCCATGAGCGCGCTTAGCACGACTAAAAAAGATAGTGAAGTTTTTGAGGAGTTCAAATTTTTCCTTTTGTTGTTATTTGAGTGGGCGCAGGGTTTGCGCGACTAGAGATTGAGAGTTTTAAATTTACTCAAATTTGTTTTGATAAAATTGGCGCGATTATAGCTAAATTTAAACGCTTTTCGATGTGGAAGCTTGGAGTAAATTCGATATGAAATTTCAGGCATAAATTTAAATGCAGGCGAGGTAAAATTTAAACTGGAAATTTAAATACGATAGGGTAAGGTGAAGTATTTTTCGCTTAGACGAGGCGAAATTTGATTTTTAAGCGGAGCGTATATGTAATACGTAGCATTAAAAATCAAATTTCAACGAAGTATAAGTAGAAAAAGACAAGCCTAAATTTAGACTTCGTATCTTTCTCCTGGCTTCATTTCGATGATCTCCCATGGCAACCCCTGCTTATTTAGCTCGTCCATGAAAGGCTTGGCGTCGAAATTTTCCATATTAAAGACGCCTTTTCCGCTCCAGATGCCTTTTGCAACCATCATCGAGCCGATCATCGCAGGCACGCCAGTCGTGTAGCTCACTGCCTGCGCGCCCGTCTCAGCGTAGCAAGCCTCATGGTCGCAGACGTTGTAGATATAGACTTGACGCTCTTTGCCGTCTTTGAGCCCGCGGATCACGCAGCCGATGTTGGTTTTGCCCTTCGTGCGAGGGCCTAGCGACGCAGGATCAGGCAGTAAGGTCTTTAAAAACTGTATCGGCACGATTTTTACGCCGTTATGCTCGACCTCGTCGATGCGCAGCATGCCGACGTTTTCTAGACACTTCATGTGAGTTAGGTAGCTCTGTCCGAAAGTCATGAAAAAGCGGATTCGCTTTAATCCTTTGATGTTTTTAACGAGGCTTTCTAGCTCCTCGTGGTAGAGCAGGTAGCTGTCTTTGACGCCCACTTTTGGATAGTCCCATTTAAACATTATCTGCATCGGCTCGGTTTCTTTCCACTCGCCGCGCTCCCAGTAGCGGCCCTTTGCGCTCACTTCTCGCAGGTTGATTTCGGGGTTGAAATTCGTCGCGAACGGGTAGCCGTGATCGCCTGCGTTGCAGTCTAGGATGTCGATCTCATGGATCTCGTCAAAGAGATTTTGCTGTGCGTAGGCGCAAAATACGTTCGTTACGCCCGGATCAAAGCCGCTTCCCAGCAGCGCCATCGTGTTTGCGGCTTTGAACTCGCCGTCTTTCGCCCACTGCAGCTTGTATTCAAATTTCGCCGTGTCGGGGCGCTCGTAGTTTGCGGTGTCGATGTATTGGATGCCGACGCGAGAGCACGAGTCCATGAGGGTTAGGTCCTGATACGGCAGCGCCACATTTAAAAGCAAATCGGCACCCGTTTTTTTGATGAGCGCGACCACAGCATCGGTATCGTCCGCGTCGATCTGGGCGGTGTCGATAACGACACCTAGGCGGTCTTTGATAAATTTGGCGATCGCGTCGCACTTGCTTTTGGTGCGGCTAGCAAGGGTGATCTTGCTAAAAACGTCCGCGTTCATCGCGCATTTTACGGTCGCGACTTGGCTCACGCCGCCAGCGCCTATGATTAAGATATTTGACATTTGTGCTCCTTTAAATTTTAGTGATTTTAGCGAAGTTAATATAAATTTCTCGCTTTAAAAGGTAAAATAAGGCAAAAATTTAAAGGTAAAAAGATGAAGAAAATTTTGCCATTTTTAGCGCCTATTTGCCTCTTTGCAAGTAGCTGTGACGAGCTAATACAAGAGAGTGTGAGGGAGTTTTATAAAAGCGATAGAAATTTGGAGAGAGCCATAAATTTAGCCGAGCAAGCGACTGATGTCTGCTTAAAAGAGGGCAACACCGAGCAGGCGATCACTTCGCTCATAAATAGCGCTAGCATTTGCATGGTAAATAAAGAGCCACAAAAGGCGTTAGAGCTCTCACAAAGAGCCCTAGAGCTTGCGGCAAACGTTAGCGACAAGCTGCTACTAGCTCGCTCTTATCATAGCCTAGGTGCGGCACAAAAGGTGCTAGGCAGATACGACGAAGCACTTGCTAATTTTCAAGAAGCTCTAAAAATTTATGACAACGCGCCAAATGCCCCAATGAACGACGAACTCATCTGTATAAAAGGCATCGCTAGCGCCTACTACCTAAAAAACGAATTTGACAAAGCCCACGAAAACCACCTTTTAGCGCTAAATTTACTTGATATCACGCCAGAGTTAAGCAGCAACGAGCTTGTGCGATCAGAGCTTTTAGTAGAGCTTGCTAACGACCTAGCAAAGCTTAATCAAAAGGACGAAGCTACCCAAAACTACAAAAAAGTGCTTGAAATTTTAAATGGAAAAGAGCAAAATCCTCGCGCACTGGATCTTTTAGAGAGAGCTAACAAAGGGCTAAATGGGCTTAACTAAAGTTTTTCTTTAGACTTTTTAGCACGAAATTTGCAAGCTCAAGTCCCTTTGAACGGTGAGAAATTTTAAGCTTCGTCTCATTATCTAGCTCACCAAGCGTTTTAGTAAAGCCATCTGGGATAAAGAGCGCGTCGTAGCCAAAGCCATTTGTGCCACGCTCCTCATCAATCGCCCTTCCATACATAAAGCCATGCGTAGTGTAATCACCAAATTTTGAGCTAATAGCGATACAGGCAGTATAGTGCGCTGATGAACTCTCTAAATTTAGCGCCTTTAGCTTGCTAATGAGTTTTGCTCTATTGTTTGCGTCATTTGCGTTTTTACCGCATACTTTGCCATTTTCATCAAGGTCAAAATAGCGAGCTGAGTAGATCCCTGGCTCACCGCCAAGTGCATCCACGCTAATGCCGCTATCATCGCTAAGAGCGATAAACTCATTATCAAGCCCCTGCTCTTTAAGCTTTGCAAAAACAGCTTTTGACTTTATGAGTGCATTTTGCTGAAAAGTGCTGCCATCTTCAACGATCTCAAATGGCTTTACGACCTCGCTTAGAGCGTAAATTTCATAGCCTTTTAAATACTCTTTTATCTCTTTTACTTTGTCTAAATTTGATGTCGCAAGCACGATCTTCATTGCAAGAGCTCCTTGATTTTTGGGCATATTTTACAAAAAAGTAGATTAAATTTTTAAATTTAAATTAGCGTTAAAATGATAAACTTAGTCCTTTTAAAAATAAGGAAAATTTTATGTTAAAAAGCGTTTTACCACTATCTTTTATCATAGCAAGCAGATTTTTAGGTCTTTTTATAGTTTTGCCAGTGCTTAGCCTTTATGCCTTAAATTTACGCGGAGCAAACGAGTTTTTAGTAGGGCTAATAGTAGGCGTCTATGCGATCTCGCAGATGATATTTCAAGTGCCTTTTGGAGCGCTCTCGGATAGGATAGGACGCAAAAAAACATTAACGATCGGACTTTTGGTTTTTATCATCGGCTCAATAATTTGTGCACTTACAAGCGATATTTTTACCATGCTATTTGGTAGATTTTTACAAGGCGTAGGTGCTATCGGAGCAGTTGCAACTGCGATGATAAGTGACTATATAACAGAAGAAAAACGCTCAAAAGCCATGGCGATAATGGGAGCTTTTATAGGGCTTAGCTTCACGCTTTCGATGGTACTTGGGCCACTTCTTGCCAAAGACTACGGACTTTCAAGTCTCTTTTACCTAAGTGCCGCTCTTAGCCTACTTTGCATTGTACTTCTCTACACCGTTGTGCCAAAAGAGATAAAAGTGAGCGCTAAAAGTGAAAAAGTACCATTTGGTAAGCTGTTTTTACAAAAAGACTACATGATCATAAATTTTACTTCTTTTATGCAAAAGATGCTAGCAAGCATCGCATTTTTGGTGATCCCTATCGTTTTAGTAAAAGAGTATGGCTACGAAAGCAGTGAGCTTTACAAAGTCTATTCGCTTGGCGCCGTGCTTGGCTTTTTAGCTATGGGGCTAGCTGGCGCCCTTGGCGATGGCAAGGGACTTAGCAAGGTCATCTTGATAGCTGGCACGCTGCTTTTTGCCCTAACCTACACTATTTTTGCTATTAGCTTTACGCTTTTTATCTTCGTTTTGGGAGTTGCTATATTTTTCATAGGTTTTAACCTTCATGAGCCCATCATGCAATCAACCGCAACAAAATTTGTAAAATCCTCACAAAAAGGCTCAGCCCTTGGTGTATTTAATTCATTTGGCTATCTGGGAAGCTTTGTTGGAGGTGCATTTGGTGGGTATATATTGCATGCCTTTGGTTTTAAAGTACTAGCCGTCATCTGCGTGGTGCTTTGCGTGATATGGCTTGTTTTGCTCTTTAGCTTAAGCGATCCAAGAATTTTTAAAAATATCTATCTAAGCCCTGAAGTAAGCTTAAATTTAGAGTTACTAAATAGCCAAAAAGGCGTAGTCGATTATTACAAAAACGAGAAAAATCAAGTGATCAAATTTGACTCTCGCCTAACAAGCGAGGCTGCTTTAAAAGAGAGCTTGAAGTTTTGATCTATGACGTCATCATCATTGGTGCTGGCGCTAGCGGGCTCTTTTTAGGGGCAAATTTAAAGGGTAAAAAGATTGCTATCTTAGAAAAAAATAGTAGTGCTGGCAAAAAGATCCTAGCAAGTGGTGGAGGCAGATGTAACATCACAAATCGCTTTATAAGCGCTAAAAACTACCTTGGCGAGCAAAAATTTATAGAGCAAATTTTAAAAAAATTGACTCCAAATCAAGTTTTAAAATTTTTTAGCGAGCTTAAATTTAGTGAGCAAAAGCAAAATCAATTTTTCTGCGATAGCGGTGCAAAGAGCGTTTTAAACGTACTTCTGAAAAGACAAAAAGCGGATATTTTTTACAATAAAGAGGTTCTTGGCGCTAAAAAAGTAGATGGAATTTTTGAAATTTTGACAAAAGATGAGAAATTTAGAGCTAGAAATTTAGTCATAGCAAGTGGCGGACTAAGCTACAAAGCCCTTGGCGCAAGCGACATTGGCTATAAAATAGCAAATGATTTTGGTATTGAGACATCAGCTCTTGCACCTGCACTTGTCGGATTTAGCGTACAAAAAGATGAGTTTTGGTTTAAAGAACTTAGTGGCGTCAGCCTAAACGCAGATGTGGAGATAAATAGCCATAAATTTAGTGGAGACTTACTTTTTACACATAGAGGCATAAGCGGACCAGCGATACTAAACGCCTCGTTATTTTGGCAAAAAGGTCGAATTTGTATAAATTTTTTACCCAAATTTAATGAGAAAAATTTAATAAATGGCAAAAAGCAGCTTAGTTCGGTTTTGCCCTTACCAAAGAGATTTGTACTGGAGGTTTTAAAAAATTTTGGCTTAAAAGACAGAGCCTTTTATGAATTTAACGACAATGATAGACAAATAATAAAAAGGCTTTTTGCTTATGAGTTTGCCCCAGCTGGGACATTTGGCTTTGAAAGAGCGGAGGTTACAAAAGGTGGCGTAAAGAGCGAATTTTTAGATGAAAATTTACAAGCTTATAGCGTTAAGGGGCTTTATTTTATTGGTGAAGTCTTGGACATCACTGGCATGCTTGGCGGATATAACTTGCATTTTGCATTTGCAAGCGCCCTAAAAGTGGCTAGGGTCTTAAATCTATGATCTCCTAAAATTAGCTAGTTTTAGATAAATTTTCATATTTTAAATAAGATAAATTTACTATGAAAGTAGGCTATTAAGAAAATCAATTTAAGTAATTTAGATGTAAAAATTCATAATAAATATTTTTAAAAAGATTTTGCGCCAAACAAAGGTAATAAATTTTTTGGAGTAAATTTTATAACCAAGCAAGCTAAACGTTAGGTTAAATTTACTTTAAAGGATAAGCAGTTTGGGGATATTAGATTATCAAACCTCTTCTATAAAGCTAACGGCTTCAAATGGGTTTGAGAAAATATGTTTACTAAAATTCTCCAAATCACTCTTTTGACCATATCCACAAGTTAGACCCACGCCTGTAACAAAGGCAGCTTGTGCAGCCATTAGATCCATAATGGTATCACCTACCATAAATGCATTATTTTTATCTTTATTAAGTCTATCTAAAGCCAAATTTATAGGTTCTGGATTTGGTTTTGGATTAGCAACATCGTCTCTTCCAATAACAGTTTTTATATATTTCATAACCCCCAAATGCTCAAGCAAGATAATAGAAAATTTTGAAGTTTTCGTAGTAACTATACCTACATCAGCAAAGCTACTTGCCTCCTTCAATGCTTCATTTGCATAATCTAAGAGTACCGTCTCATTAAGATAATTTTTTTCGTAGCAAGCTTTATACTCTTTTATATAGCTATCAATTAAATTTTTGCTTGCACCAAGTCTTTCAAACATTATTTCAAGCGGATGACCAACCAAAGACTTTAATACATTATGGTCTGGCTCTTTTTTGCCATGAGATAAAAAAGCTCTATCAAATCCTTTTAAAATAGCCGAAGTCGAGTCAATAAGTGTACCGTCTAAATCAAAAAGTATGGTTTTTTTCATCATTTTCTCCGTAGAAATAAAAAAGGGCCTAGCCGAAGCTAAGCCCATAAAAAAGTAACTTTAAATAATAAGATTATTTATTGAAAGTAGCTTCAACGCGTCTATTTTGAGCGCGGCCTTCTTTAGTTTTATTTGTAGCAATTGGTTTAAGCTCACCGTAGCCAACTGTTGAAATTTTATCCTCGCTTACTCCATAGCCAGCAAGAACATCAGCTACTGCTTTTGCTCTTTTTTCAGATAGTTTTTGGTTATAAGCTTCTGCACCTACGCTATCAGTGTGACCAGCAAGTACAACTTTATAATCTGGGTGTTCGCCCATAAAGTCAGCTACTTTTTTGATCTCAGCTGCGTATTTTGGTCCAACTTTGTAGCTATCAAATGCAAAGTTAACATCTAGATCTCTAAGAACGATAACTTTCTCGCATCCTCTTTCATCAACAACTACGCCAGCTGGAGTGTTAGGGCATTGATCTATATCGTTTGGCACGCCATCATTATCATCATCAAGAACTGGAGTTGCTGCTGGAGTTGCTGCTGCAACTGGAGCTGCTGCTACAACTGGAGCTGCTTTTGAGTCAAGACCAATACCAAAGCCTAGTGAATAGAATAGGTTATGATCAGCATGTTCAAATTTGATAGCATCTCTTGCTTCTGCTTTAAGAGCAAATCTATCAGTTACTTGATATCTTAAACCAAAACCATATTGGCCAAAACCGCCATCTTCATTTTTAACAAAAATAGCTGGAACATCTTCATAACCAGCACCAACTAAGCCATATAGACTAACTGGTCCAAAATCAACTATATCTTTTACAAGATTTGCATGATATCTAAGAACTCTTCCTTCTCTTGTTAAGCTACCTGTTTTTTCTTTTGCTTTTTGAGTGTAATCAACACCAAGCTCTACTTGATCAAAGAAAAAATCTTCAAGATTTCTAGCAGCTCTAACACCAACGAAGTTATGGTCTTTTACACGTAGATTTCCCTCTGGGTGAACGCCACCAATAGTTGGAGTAACTTCATAATTATATGCTGCGTTAGACGCAAAAACCGCTGTTGCGGCAACCATAGCTAAAGCAATCTTTTTCATATTTAGAATTCCTTTCTTAGGATTTATTTTAAAGTGGTTACATTTTAACTGAATAAAATTTAACCGACTCTAAATCATAATTTAATTAACAATGTAAATTTGAAATTTACACAACTTAAATTTTGCAAATGCAAAAGCACTTGCAAAAAATCATTAACGTTTAGAGAATTGTGGGCTTCTTCTTGCCTTTCTTCTACCAAATTTCTTACGCTCAACAACACGAGAATCTCTAGTTAACAAGCCTTTTGGTTTAAGTGCTGCTCTAAAATCAGCATCCATATCAGCTAAAGCACGTGAAATACCGTGCCTTAAAGCCTCTGCTTGTGCTGAATAACCACCACCTAAAGTTGTAGCTACTACATCTATTAAACTCTCTTGTTTAGTAACTAGAAGTGGCTGAATTACTTTAAGCTTTATAGCCTCATGACCACCAAGCCAAGTGTTAAGATCCATACCATTTACTACGATTTTACCGCTTCCAGCTTTTATCCAAACCTTTGCTACGGCAGTTTTTCTTTTACCAGTTGCATAAACTTTTGCCATAATTATTTTCCTTCTTTTTTAGCTATTTGTGCCGTATGAGGATGCTCACTGCCAGCATAAACTTTTAGTTTTTTTATCATCTCTCTTCCAAGTTTAGTTTTTGGAAGCATTCCACGAACAGCTAATTTAAATAATTTTTCTGGCTTATTTGCTATCAAATCGCCAAATTTTTCACTCTTTACGCTACCAAAATATCCTGAGTGTCTGTGATAAAGTTTGTCTTCAGCCTTGTTATTACCAGTAAATTCTACTTTTGAAGCATTTATGATGATAACATAGTCGCCACAATCTACGTTTGGCGTGAAGCATGGTTTGTTTTTGCCACGAAGTATAGTTGCTACCTCAGTTAGCAATCTACCAAAACGTTTACCAGCTGCATCAACAACGATCCAGTCTCGTTTAACTTCGTTTGGCTTTGTTATTTTTGTCATTTTCTTACCTTTGCCAAGTTAATTTTTGAGTTGTGATTGTATTTAAACAATGCTTTTATAAAGCTTAAATTAAGTAGCATTTAAACTTCAATATATGAAATTTTTCCATCAAGAGCGTAGAAGATGACGGCGATTATACTATGCTTTGGATAAAATTTACTTAATGCCTCTTTGTATTCTCCAACTTGTTTTTTATTTTCCTCAATATTTTTATCGGTCGTTTTATAGTCAATCACACAAATTTCGCTCTCTCCAATACAAAATAAATCCATCTGTTTTAGTTCGTTTTTTACTTTAAATGGCTGCTCTTTGTAAATTTCTTTATTTTTTATGCACTTTAGAAATTTTGGCTCATTTATTAGCATTTTTGCCCGTTTAAAGGCATCTTCAAGTCTATCAGGTGAAAGAAATTTATAAAATTTATTTAGCATTAAACTTTTAGCTTTTAAAAGCGAATTTTCATCAAATCTTTCACTCATCTCAAGCAAATAGTGAAACGCTAAGCCAAAATAGATTGCCTCTAAATTTTTACCGCTCGTTTTTTGCTCTCTTGCCTCTATCTCTTGCCTTTCTATCTTTAAAATTTCAGGCATTTTTTCATCTTTTTTTGCCTCTTTTTGCTCGCTCTTGCTAGGTAAAATTTTGCCAAAACTAAACTCTTTTAGATCAAGATAGTCGTTTACTTCGCTTTTATCACTTCTAGTATAAAAAGAAAAAAAGCTAGGACTATTTCCACTTGGAGTAGCTTGTTTAATGATGATAAGTGACTTTGTAGCCCTAGTGAAAGCGACGTAAATTTTATTGATATTTTCTTGCTTCTCAAGCTCTTTTATTTGCTCTAACACACCAGCATACTCAGGGTCAAAATTTTCTCTACCAGAAATTCTACTTTTTACTATCCACTCGCCTTTTTCGCTATATTCTGTTATAAAGTTTGAGTCATCGCCTCTGCCTTTACTCATCATATCACAAACTATCACGTAAGCAAACTCGAGCCCTTTTGACTTATGAACAGTCATTATCTTTACGCCATCAGCATTTTTTGGACTGATTTTAGAACTAAAATTTTCAAGATTAAAGATAAAATCACTTAAATTTTTGTAGCCGTTACTTAGCTCAAAAAGCCTTAGAATATCAACATCAGCCATATTTATGCATAAATTTTTAGCTAGATAAAATAGGCTTTTTGTCGCACTATCTTCAGCATTTATTTTTAATTTTTTAGGATTTGTGTTTACGAGTGCTTTTACATTTTTTTCATAAATTTCTTCACCAAAAAGACAAAATTTCGCATACTCGATGATCGCTGCAACAAACGGCGTTCGCTTTAGCTCCAAGGTGCCTTCATTTACGCTTTTTATCCCCTCACTGCTAAGCACCTCTGAGATGAGGCTGATGTCACTATTTTTCCAGCAAAGCACAGTTATCTCACTTGCATTTACGCCAGCAGCAAGTAGCTCTTTTACTTGCGAAACCGCTGCACCCACGATATCTTCATCGCTTAGCACACGCAAGTAGCCGTAGTCGTCTTCCTCGGCTTCAAAATAAGGACACTCGCCACTTACTTTGTAGCTTAGCTCCTTATCTTTTTTAGCTGGCTCTTGTGGCTCAAAACTAAGCCTATATCTATGGTAAATTTCTTCAAAAACGGCATTGTTAAATTTCACTAAAGCCTTTAAACTGCGGTAGTTGCTAGGCAAATTTTCGACCAAAATTTGCTCAAATTTCTCTCCAAGCTTATCAAAAAGCTCTTTTTTACCACCTCTAAATTTATAGATACTCTGCTTCGTATCTCCAACATAAAAGAAGCTTCCAAGCCCGTTTTGTCCGTATCCTGAAACGATCTCGGTGATGAGCGGCAAGATGATCTCATATTGGATCACATTTGTATCTTGAAACTCATCTATCAAAAGGTGATTTATGCGGCCATCAAGCCTGAAATAAAGCACATCTTTATCAAAATTTTCAACCAAAAGCTTAAATACCAGCTTATTTATATCAGCAAAACTTAAAGCGTTTATCTCTTTATTTAGCTCTAAATTTGAGTGTTTATAAACATTTAAGAGCTTGCTAAAGCCGCTAAGTCTATATCTTTCAACCTCCAAAATATACTCTTTTGCCGCCTCTTTTAGCTTTACAAAAAGCTCATCAAGCTCACTTGTATAAATTTTACTAAAAGTGCGGTAATACAGACTCTCTCTTTCAAAGACCTTATTTTTAAAAAGCTCAAATAAATTTTGCTCACTAAATGTCTTTTTGGCCGTATCGCTAGCACCATTTTGCAAGGCTATATGTTCATTTATCTCCTTTTGCACTGCTCTTACCTTGCTATCATCTGGATAGCTTGCACCACTATCTTTTAGCTCACCGCCAAAGCTCTCATAAAATTTAGCCAAAGTCTGTGAAAAGCTCGCCTCTTTTTGACTTGAGATTATCATCATGAGTGCAAGCTCGCTAAGAAGCTTTTGATCTTTGCTTACCTCTTTTACAAATTTTTTCCACGCCAGATCTTGCAGACTATCTTGCACGCTGTAATCAGGACTAAGCCCTAAATTTTGACTAAATTTCTTTAGGATTCCAGAGAAAAATGCATCAAATGTATAAATTTTTAGCTCACTTTGCAAAAACCTATCAAGCTTCTCATCGCGTCTTTTTATGACCTCATCTTGGCTCAAACCAAGCTCTTTGCAAAGCTTATCAAGCTCGTCTTTTTTGTTTTGTAAGTCCAAAAAAGTTGTGATTATGCGCTCTTTCATCTCATTGGCCGCTTTTTTGGTAAAGGTTAGAGCGATGATCTCGTTTATATTTTCGCCTCTAAGCACCAAAGCGATATAACGAACGCTTAAAGCGAATGTTTTCCCGCTTCCAGCACTTGCTTTTAGGGCTAAAAAATCTTTCATAACTCTCTCCTACAAAGTATGGCATACTCGCAAAATTTACAAGCTCCGCTCTTTCTTTCAAAATTTATCTTAGTGTTATTTATGCTCTTTAGATTTTCTATCTCATCCTTTAGATGATCCACGCCTTTTTTTGAGCTAATAAGCACTGGTTCATTCTTTAGGGCAAAATAAGCACTTTTTACCTCGCTACCGTAAAGTGCTTCATAAAATGCAAGCTGAAGCGAGTTCGCATTTGCCTCACCAGTTTTATAATCAAGCATAAAAGGCTCACCATTAGGGCTAGCATCGATCCTATCGATAATGCCTTTTATCTTTACATCACAAAAATCACTCTCTATATCTTTTTCACAATCAAGCACTCTAAAGCCAGCACTTAAACGCTCATTTTCAAACTCTGCGTATTCTTTAAATTTCTGCGACCAAATCTCAAGCTCAAGCGAAGAAAAATCTTGCTTTGCAAGTATTTCTTTAAAAATAGCCAAATCAAATATATTTTTTTGTCTATAAAAATCACTTGTATAGTATTCATAAAGCGCCTTATGCACGCTATTTCCTTGCTTAGATCCTGGCTCAGTTGCTATTGCTTTTGCTCCTTTTATACCAGCTATCTTTGCGTAATAATACTTTCTTGGGCAAGTTAGAAATAAATTTAGTGTAGAAAATGATAGCGGTTTAGTAAAAAAATCATGCTCCAAAATGATCTCATCATCGCTTAAATTTAGGCTTGTATTTCCTTTTAAAAATAATTTTAAATACGCCTCGTCACTAAATTTCTCATCTTTTATTGTTTTGAAATTTTTTAAAAATCTTGAAGGAATACTCTCTTCGTTTAAAACACAGCTTATGGCGACCTTTTTGGCATTATTTATAAGACTTTCATAGTAAAATCTCTGCAAATTTTCACGCTCAAGGTAGCTTATGAGCCCTGCCTTTTGCCTCACTTTCGAGTTTAAAAACATCTCATTTGTGCTTCTTGCTGGGATGAAGTTATCATTAAAATCAACTATGATCACGCCATCAAATTTCATTCCACGGCTCTCAAGCATGCCCATGACGCTAATCTTTCCACCACCCACATCATCGATGCTAAGGCGCGAGATATTTAGCAAAAAAATTTCACTTAACTGCTTTAAGCTAAAGCTAAAGTACCTACATAAATTCTCAATCCTAAAAAGCTCAAGCGCGAGCTTTTCTTCGCATCTTGGCTCATTTTCAAGCATTAAAAGCTCATCTATTAGCTCTTTAAATTTAGCAAAGTCGCAAAGTTCAAAATAGCTTGATTTAAATTTATTAAAAAGCTCTTCGCTTACGCCAAGCGTACTCAAGATAAAGCCAAGCTCCTCGTAGCTCTCACACTTGCTTTGATCAAAAACCGGTCTTGCCTCTTCGTTTATCGCTCTTGTAATGTAAAAAAGCGTCTCATAAATTTTTGTATTTTTAAAGCTCTCGCCCATAGCATAGTTAAAAATTTTATTGCTATCATGAAGCCTTAAAATTTCACTAAAACTCTCATCTGGCAATATAACAGCGATGTTTTCAGGCTTTATACCCTCACGCACAAACTCGCTCGCCTTTGCCATAGCGTAGGCACATTGCAAGCTTCTAGTCGCAAATCGCTTTTCTAAAACTGGCTCAAATTTTTTGATATTTTCTAAGCAAATTAGCTCATTTGTCTTTAAATTTAGCTCATATTTTTTATAGTTTTCAATCTCGCTAATAGCTGAAATTTGCTTTATTTTATTGATTAGCTTTGTGTTGAAAACACTGGTTTGAAAGATAATTTTTAGCGTAGTTAGCTTTGAGATTTTCTCTAAAATTTCCCACTCAAACTCGCTTAAAATTCCATCTATGTGTAGTGAAATTTCACTAAAGCTTTTGATGTAAGCTTCATTTACATTATAAATTTTTGGCAAGGTTATATCATCATAGAGATTTTCTCTATCAAGCAAGCTCTCATACTCTTTTAAAACTGCTTCAAGTATGTTTAAATGCTCCTCAAAATTAGCGTAAATATCGTTAAATTTGATCTCAGCAATACTCTTTTTACTAATAGCTAGCTCTTTAAAAAATGAAAAAAGATAGTCATTATTTTTTAAAAATTCAAAAAACTCAGTTGGAATTTTAAGAACCGAGTTTGCCTTTTTAACACTGGCACAGGCTCTATTCATAAGCACTAAAGCATAGGTGCTATCAATCTCAAACCTACCATCTACATAAACTACCTTTTTATAAAACTCAGCGATACTTAGGCTTTTTGGGATTAGCTCATCATTAAAACTTGCATTAAATTCACGAATCTTACGCGAGTTCGTAAAGACAAAAAGTTGGTTTAGGTTATGCATTTTTCTCTCTTGAATTTTTAAGCAATGATAGCTAAATGCTGATAAAAGAGCGCTTTTTACGCTTAGCCAAAGCTTTAAATTTTTATCTAAATACATTAAAATTTTAAGCCTTAAAGAGCCAAAAGCTACAATCACAAAAAAGGAGCGAAAATGCATAAAGAGTTAAACAGACAAGGTTTTTACTATGGCTTTCCGGTTTTGCTAGCCACCACAAAAGATAAAAACGCAAACGATGATATCACGGTGCTTTCATCCTCTTGGACGTTAGGAAATACAGTGGTGCTTGGCATAGGTATTGAAAATCAAGGCTTTAAAAATATCAAAAACGGTTCAGATATCACGCTAAATTTATGTGATGAGAGTCTGCTAGAAGCTGTGCAAAAAATGGAAAAACTAACTGGCGATAGTGAAGTATCAGAAGAAAAAAAGAATCTTGGCTACACCTACGAGCACGACAAATTTAAGGTGGCAAATCTCAGCAAAGAGCCTGGCATAAATGCAAAAACCGTCAGGATAAAAGAGTGCAAGATACAGATAGAAACGGTTGTAGAAAAGATAGAGTTAAAAGAGTGGTTTAGCATAGTTACTTGCAAGATTACAGGCATTTTTGTAGATGAAAATTTGCTAAAAGATGAAAAGATAGATACGCAAAAATGGCATCCACTAATCTATAAATTTAAAGAATATGTCGGCACTTGCGAGCGTTTGGGATTAAATTTTGGATTTAAAGAGATTTGATTTATAGTTTTATTTGATAAAAACTTAGTATTTTGGTTTTAAATTTAGCCAAAAAGATTAGTTTATTAAAATTTAAATCCAGCTTTGAAATCTTTCTTAGATACCAAAGCTGCGATTTTAAGATCATTTTGTGACATTAAGATCAAATTTATAATACCTTGTGTCATTAGTGTCACTTAGCCTTAAAAGTAGTTGCCATCTACCTTCTTTTAGACTTGTTTCTTCGCTTACTAGATCATTTTCTTGCCATGAAGCTCTTAAAATTTTATTTTCTTTATTTGTCTGTGGGCGAGTAAGTAAAATTTCATATTTTAAAGCTGAAATTTCTCCTTTTTTGGGAGTTATATGAAATTTAAACTTAGCATTTAAGGCGTTAAAATTTGGCTCAAATTTTAGATCAAATTTCTCATCAAAGCGTTTTTCACTCTCTTTGATAAAGGTTATGTTTTCATCGACATTTTGGTAGCTTTGCATATAAGAGCTATCCATCTCTACTGGATGTTTCAGCGCTATGATGATCGTTACTGCACAAGCGATAATGATAGCAATGAAGCTAAGCACGATAGCATAAGGCCAAAAGGTTTTTTTATCCATTTTTTACCTTTTTATAAAAGATAACAATTATAAAAAATGCAACCAATCCATAGATGAAAAATCTTAAAAAATTTAACGTAGTTTTATTTGAATTTCCAACACTACTTTCAAGCTGAAAATTTAAGTTAGATGCGATTTGCTCGGCAATATCAGCGTAGCCGTTTAAGATAGCAGCATTATAGACATCTTTGCCATTTTTAGAAACTAAAATAGGAATTATCGTTCCTGACTCTGGATTTACACTTAAAATTTGTTCTTTATTAAAAAGTTTTGAGGTATTAGCATCGGCAAAAATTTCTACTTTCTTTTTATCCTTTATAAGCAGTAAAAAGGCATAAGGCGAGCTAAGGTTTTGCTCTTTAAAAAGAGATTCTAGCTCACCATCTTTATATACGCCAACTACTAAATTTATACCGCTTTTTGTGTAAAGCTCACTGCCGATCTCATTTAGCTTTACACTTACTTTTTGGCTTAGAATTTCATCATTATTTATCACAAAATTTGCTCCCAAAGCCAAACTTTGTGAGAGCAAAAATATAAAAATGAGTATAAATTTTCTCACACCTAGCCTACAAAAAGGTGGTTTGATGTAAGCACTGACCACGCACAAATAGCCCCTGCAACAACTATAAGCAAGATTATGGCTTTTTCTATTATGCCTAGCATCACTACTCCTTTATAATGACGTGTTTAGCGTTATCAACGCTCTTCATCTCAATGCTACTTGCATCTTTTAATGAGTAAGGCTTGGTTGCTACATCTTTTTGCAAGCCAATACCAATATAAGTAAGTACGCCAAGGATAGATAGCAAAAGCAAAACTGCCACCAAATAACCGCTAATACCATTTAAAGCAAAGATATTTCTATTTTTATTTTCCATTATTCGCCCTTTGATAGCGATATGACATATTCGCCAACTGCTTTTTGTTGTATCTCGTTTAATCTGCCATCATTAAATTTAGGCATAACACCGATGTTGCCGTTTTTACCACGATTTAGTACATCTACGATGAACTCACTTGAACCATATTTACTAAGATCAGCCGACATACCATCCATACCTTTGCCATCATCTCCGTGACAAGCTGCACAAGCTACGTAAAGCTCTTTTCCCATGGCTACTAAATTTTCATTTTTTGTACTTTTTATAGCACTTATCTCTTTTGCTACATAAGCTGCGATAGCCTTTGCTCCATCAGCATCAGCTAGCCCTGCTGGCATCTCACCCATAGGATAATCAAGCCCTTTTGAGCCATTTAGTATCGTATCAATTATTCCTTGTTCGCTACCCCAAATTTGTAAATTTGCAGCTTTGCCACCAATGCCATCGCCTGTGATGCCATGACATGCTGAGCATTGCACCAAAAATACGCTCTCTCCCATAGCATGAAGCGTTTCTTTGCTTGGGTTTGCATACTCTTTTTCAAATTTAGCGTTTGCCTCTTTTACCTCTTTATTATATTCACCGATTTGTGAGTAAGAATTTAGTGGATAGCCAAGTAAATAATACCAGATCGCCCAAACAAGCGTTAGTAAAAAAACTACCGCCCAACCAAATGGAACTGGGTTTTTATACTCGCCTATCCCATCCCAGTTGTGCTCGCTAAGCTCTACGCTTTCATCTTTTTTAACTTTCATTTGACCAACATACTTACCAGCTACAACGACAGTTAGTACGATAATTAAGATGGCACCTATTAACGCAAGTAAATTTATATTATCTTCTAAATTTAGCCATTGCATACGCTCTCCTTTGTAGCCTTTTGCTCTAAAATTTTACTTCCGATCTCATCATCTAGGGCTAATCTTGAATACTTCTCATAATTTCTTCTACCTTGCTTTTCACTTTTATAAAGATGAAAAAAATAAGCGTACAAAGTGATAGCTAAGAATGCTGTCAAAATAAAATAGCCATAAGCTTGAAGTTCTCTAATATCCATTATTAACTCCTATTTTAGGCTATTTAGATAGGCGATAAGTGCCACGATCTGGCGAATTTCACCCTTTGCAAAGGCACTTTTTACTTGCTCATCTTTCATACTTTCAACGATACTTGCAGCCTGCTCTTTCACGTTAGCATTTGCTTGCTCAAAAGTGCCAAGAGCTGGCATATCTTTCTCATCATAAGGTGTGTTAAAAACCTTTTTAACAGTTAGTGCTTCAGCGTAAGCGGTCTCTATATCAGCATTTTTCTTAAATAAAAATGGATATGCTGGCATGATCGAGCCTGGCACAACTGAGGCTGGGTTTAACATATGATTTTCATGCCAATCTGTCGTTCTATAATTACCCACACGCATAAGATCTGGGCCCGTTCTTTTTGAACCCCAAAGATGAGGGCGATCATAAGCAAATTCGCCGCTTAACGAGTACATGCCGTATCTATCAGTCTCTGCTTTAAACGGACGTATCATCTGTGAGTGACAAGTGTTGCAACCATTTTGTATATATATATTTTTTCCAGCAAGCTCTAAAACCGTATAAGGCTTTGTACCCTCAAGTGGCCTAGCTCTATTTGCAAAGTCGGGTAAAATTTCTACCACACCAGCATAAGCTATGACAATAAAGACGCAAACTGCAAAAAAGAATGGATTTTTTTCTAACCAAGCAAACATCACATCACCTCCGCGTTGGCTTTAGCGCTACCCATAGGCGTTGCACTTTTTGGCTCTGCCAAAATAGCTTTAGCAGAAGTTGATTTGTAGATATTGTAAGCAAACATCAAAAAGCCAATCAAATACAAAAGTCCGCCAATAGCTCTAATGTAATAATAAGGTATAAGCACTACAACAGTATCAATAAATGAGTAGAGTAAATTTCCATAGCTATCAGTCGCTCTCCACATCATACCTTGCGTAATACCAGCAATCCACATCGAAGCAAAGTATAAAACGATACCTGTTGTTTGTATCCAAAACTGAGCTTCCATTAGCGATTTTGAATAAATTTCGCGCTTAAAGACACGTGGCGTCATATGATAAAGTGCCGCCATAGTCATAAAACCAACCCAGCCAAGTGCACCATCATGTACGTGTCCTGGCACCCAGTCAGTATAGTGAGCTAGTGCATTTACAGATTTAATAGCTAAGATAGGGCCTTCAAGAGTTGAAAACATATAAAAAGTTGAAGCTAGAATCATAAATTTAATAAGCGGGCTCTCGCGAAGTTGTGTCCATTCGCCTTTCATTGTAAGAAGCATATTAATAGCTGAACCCCAAGAAGGCAAAATCAAAACAATAGAAAAAACCGAACCCATAGTCTGCATCCAATCAGGCACAGCAGTATATATTAGGTGGTGACCGCCAGCCCAAAGATAGATAAACATAAGACCCCAGAATGAAAATAACGAAAGCTTATAAGAAAATATTGGCTGTCCGCTCTCTTTTGGCAAGAAATAATAAATTTGGGCGATAATCGCTACTGTAAATACAAACGCAACTGCGTTGTGACCGTACCACCACTGAACCAAAGCATCATTTGAGCCAGCATACATCGAAACTGAGTGTAGCCATGAGCCATATCCACTAACTAGTCTTGTTGGAATTTCCATGTTATTAAATAGATAAAGCATAGCAACGCCAAGGAATGTAGCAATGTAATACCAAACCGAGATATAAAGTGTCTTCTCGCGGCGTATACCAATAAGTCCAAATATACTTACACCCCAAAGCACCCAGACTATTACTACTGCAATATCTAGTGGCCACTCAAGCTCGGCATACTCCTTAGATGTACTCTCGCCCATAAAAAGCGTCACAACAGCTAGAATCATAACAAGTATATAAAGCCAAAAATGAAGCTTACCAATGAACATCAAAAAAGGAGATTCACTCATTGATACTTTTAGGACACGCTGTCCGATATAATACCAAGTGGCAAATATACCAGAGAGCATAAAACCAAAAATGATACCATTAGTATGAAGAGGACGTAATCTACCAAATGCCGAATACTCACCAGCTATATAGTTTAGATCAGGACAGGCAAGCTGAAAAGCTACCAAAACACCAATAGCCATGCCAACAATACCAAAAAATATCGTGGAGAACATAAAGAGTTTTGCCACACTATAATCATAATGTAGCAACTGGGATGGTCGCATAAATTTTCCTCCTAGTTAAATTTATATTAATTTTCGGTTATTTTAGAGTAGAAAAACTATAAAAAGACTTAATTAATATAAATTATCTTTTACTAAGAGAGTCTTCTATCTATTTTGTAACCAAGTCCAGGAACATTTTTTATAAAATTACTACCGACTTTATCTCTAACACGTTTAACAAAGGTCCTAATAGCAGCCTCTGTCACGCTCTCGCCAACCCAAACAACATTTTTTATTTCATCATGAAGCACAAGCGTACCAAGTCTTTTTATGAGTAAAGATATAAATGCAAGCTCTTTTTTTGTAAGAGAAATTTCAACACCATCTCTGATAAGCACACGTTTTATTTTATTAAAACTATATCCATTTGTAACCTGAATAATATTTGCTGTTTCTATTTTATTTTTAGCGACATTTTCTAACGTAACCAAAAAATCATCAAGATCAATCGGTTTTAAAACGTATTTATCAATACCAACATCTATCGCTTTTAGAAGTGTTTCTTTTTCACTATTTGTGCTAAAAACTATAATAGGCGTATCTTTTGAAATTTCTTTAATGCATTTAGCCATATCAAGGCCATTCATTATAGGCATAAAAACGTCTGTTATAACCATATTTGGATTATATTTTTTAAATTTCTTAAGTCCTTCATCGCCATTTTGAGCAGTGATAACTTTTTCGAATTTATCTCGCATAACTTCTTGTACTATTTTTTTACCATCTCCCTCATTTTCAACGATAAGAACAGTTAGATTATTAAGAATCTTGCTCATTTATTCTTCCTTTTTGGTTATATTTATCAAACTTCATAAATTTTGACGCAATTAACAATTATCTCTCTTACTTTAACTATCTTAGGCATTTGCTCTATATCCTAAAAATGATAGATAAATTCCATTTATTATCATTATGCTAGCCGAAATCTTAAACATTATGTCTTTAAATTTCTCATTTAAAATCCCAAATACAAAGCTAGCTAAAAGCATAGCTGGCAATGTACAAAGACCAAATACAAGCATTATAAAAGCCGAATCAATAAAATTTGCACTTAAAATCCCAAGTGCTAAAAAGTAATAAACCACACCGCAAGGCAAAAAGCCATTTAAAAAACCAAGTAATAAAAAATTTGCTAAATTTTTCTTTTGAATCCTTGTTTTTGCAATTCTTACTACAAAATTAAGTGCCTTTTGATTCTCTACAAATTTTAAAAGCTCACCCCTAAAAAGTAAGGCAATGCCGATAAATGCGATCACTAAGCCAACTATAAAAAATATAAGACCTCTTGCTTGCATGCTAAAGCTAATAACAGCTCCAAAGGCACCAAACAAAGCTCCTAAAACTACATAAGCAAAAATTCTAGCTAGACTATAAAGTGTGCTTAGCATTAAAATTTCTCTCTTGCTTTTGCCTTTAAAAAATAGAGTCTGTAAGCTCAAAAATCCGCTGCACATACCTACACAATGACTAAAGCTACTTAAAAATGCAACTGAGATAATCATGTAAAGGTTTATATTTTGCATCTTATAAAATTTCTAAAAACTGCTTAAATATATATTTACTCTCGCTTGGGCCACCACTTGCTTCTGGGTGGTGCTGAACTGAAAAGATCGGATAGTCTTTGTATCTCACGCCCTCGATCGTATTATCAAATAAATTTCTATGAGTCACAACTGCTACTTCTACGATACTCTCAGGCACATTGTAATTGTGATTTTGTGTTGTTATCTCGATCGCTTTTGTCTCTAAATTTAAGACTGGATGGTTTGCTCCGTGCTGACCAAATTTAAGTTTATATGTCTCATATCCAAAGGCATTTGATAGTAGCTGGTGGCCAAGACAAATACCAAATATCGGTATCCTAGCCTCAATCATCTTTTTGATCTCGCCTATTTCGGCCTTTAAATTCTTTGGCTCACCAGGACCATTTGATAAGAATACCCCATTTATCTCGCCATTTTTAAATTTTTCTATCAAAATTTCAGCCTTAGTATCGTGTGGCACGACAATGACTTCAAGACCAGTTTCACATAGCTCGTTTAAGATATTTCTCTTTACACCAAAGTCAAAAACAGCTATCTTTTTACCGATACTTTTTAGCGGCTTATATGACTTTAAATTTCTATCCCAAGCGCCTTTTTTGTGCTCGTACTCATCCATCGCGCTAACTGTTTTTACGTAGTTTATATTTTCGATACGCCCACTACTTTCAAGCCTACGTTTTAGCTCATCTTTGTCACTTATTTGTGTTGAAATATAAGCCATCAAGGCACCTTCATCGCGTAGCATCTTTGTGAGGTATCTAGTATCAACGTCATAAACGCCAAATTTACCTTGCTCTTCGAAAAATTTTCCCAAAGATTTTTGCGAGCGGTAGTTTGATGGAATTTCATTGTAGCTTCTCATTATAACGCCGCTTGCATGAATTCTAAGGCTCTCCATATCGTCTTCATTTATACCTACTATACCTATTTCTGGCATCGTAAAGACGATAAACTGACCAGCATAGCTTGGATCGCTCATGATCTCTTCATAGCCAGTCATCGAGGTATTAAAAACGAGCTCACCTGCACACTCACCATGAGCACCAAAAGCTTTTGCTTCTAAAAAAACACCATTTTCAATATAAATGTAAGCTTTCATTAAAGCATGCCTCTTTTTTTAAGCTCATCTTGATACAAACGCTCAAAGACAAGATCATATTCATCAGTTCCTGGGATTAGCTTATGTTTATAATTTTGTATCATTTCATAGACATCGTCTTCTATCTTCTCATAGTTTTTTAAGTACTCGTCTATTGAGTTATAAATCACATTTTTTACACGATTTTCAGATACATTATAATCAACAAGACCGCTCTTCCAAATAGTTTCAAGCACTTTGTGAGCGATATTACTAAATCTATCTTCGTGGGCTAAAATTACATCAAATTCACCTGCAAGCTTCTTTTTAACGAGCCAAAACATATTTTTGCGGTCAATTTGCATAGTTTGCATCTCGTCTTCATTTTTCTCCAAAAGCTCATTTACTCGCTCATCTAAAGCTCTTTCTTTTTGAATATCGACTGTTAAAATTTCACTTGTTTTTGCTACGATTGGCTCAATGCCTTTATTTAGTCTTACGAAACCACAATTTAGAAGATCTATTGCTATTTTATGTGAAATATACGGAACGTGTGGGAGTTTTAAACGCATTTTAAACCTTTAAATTTTTATGCCATTTTAACTAAATAAAGGTAAAACTTTACTTTGAAATTTTAACGACTTTATTATTATCGCTTCTTAAAAAATAAATTTCTCTTCGTCCTTCATAAAGTATCTTTCCATCAGTCTTTTGCTCATTTTCTAAATTTGATGAGATATCTAAAGATAGCGATTTGCTCATAAAATAATTCTCTCCTAAAGTGCGTCCAAAGTCATGATACCAACTAAAAGCACAAGCTATCAGCAAAACTAAATAAAAGGCTCTAAAAATTTTTCTAAAAGGCGCATAAAAAAAGCAATACCCAAATATAAAAAATACGGGCAAAAGCCATAAGAAAGGCACATTATCAACAAAAATAACATTAAAATACTCGCTTATGCCATAGTAAGAAAAGTAGTTGTTGTAAATTCCAACAAATAACGTAAAAATAGGAGCAAGGACAAATATAATACCCGTAAAAAAAGCATTTAAAATTTTCATAATCTCTCCTTTTGAGTGAGATTATATTAAACATAAGCTTTAATATTACTAGATTGATGAAAGCTAGACTAAAATTCAAAGCAAAATACCATATATGGATATCTACTGCTTCCAGCAATACTTTAAAAACAGTTTAGCTATAAGCTAAACTGCCTTAAATTTATTATTTTTTAGATAAATACTCCTGCAAGCTTTTTACCTCAAGTGCTTTGCCGGTTTGTACCGAGCTTAGCGACTTAGCAGCAGCGAGTGCTGCACGGATCGTTGTAAAGTAAGGTATCTTGAATCTAACCAAATTTTAAGCTATCGAGCAACTTTATATCACTAAATTTATCTCTAAATTTTATAAAATTTGCTTCTAGCTCAGTCTTTCGCTTAAGTGCTATATAAATAAATTCCTGCTCTTTTTCGATACCAACAAAATCTCTACCTAACAAATTTGCAGCTATGCCAGTTGTTGCTGAGCCTGCAAAAGGATCACAAATGATGCTATTTTCGTTACTTGCCATCAATATAAGCCTTATCAAAAGAGAAAGTGGCTTTTGTGTAGGGTGCTTGCCGCATGCTTTCTCCCAAGGAGCGATCGCAGCAAAGCTCCACACATCTTTCATTTGCTTATCGCCATTTATCCGCTTCATAAGCTCGTAGTTAAAGATGTGCTTATGTTTCTCATCTTTTCTAGCCCAAATGATCTGCTCAGTACTATGCGTTAGATACCTACAGCTAAAATTTGGCGGAGGATTAGTCTTTTGCCATGTAATGATGTTTAAAATTTTATAATCAAGCTTTTGAAGCGCTCTACCTATAGAAAAGATATTGTGATACGTCCCACTTATCATCACGCTACCGTTATTACTAAGTGCGTTTTTAGCGAGCTTGAGCCATTCTAGGTTAAACTCATCAATTTCATCGATATTTGTGCCCTCATCCCACTTGCCTTTATTTACACTAACTATCTGTCCATTTTGGATGCTAAGCCCGCCATTTGAAAGAAAATACGGCGGATCGGCAAAAATGAGGTCAAACTCGCCTTTAAATTTAGCTAGTTCGCTAAAGCAGTCGCCATTTATGAGCCTGAAATCGTTATGCATTTTTAAGCTCATTTATAAAAAGGTGCAAATTTGCAAGGTTATAAATCCTCACACACTTATAGGCCTCTTGTAGCTTATTTCTAGCATCGTGCCAACCCCAGCCATCAGTGATCCAGATAAATTTATACTCTGGCAAATAGGAGATCCTTTTGGCTATTTCGATGTAAGCTCTTGCTACTTCGTTTAATTTTGAGCCACCGGCACTATAAAAATTTGCTTCGATTAGATAAGTGATATTTTGTATGCGAGTCGCAAAATCAAATATCTTCACATCACTACCTAAATTTAATGAAAAATTTGAGCTTGATACTTCAGCTTGAAAGCAGATATTTTCACACTTTTTAGAGAATATCGAAGCTGCTTTGAGGTACTAAATTTACTAATTGCCGTTCGAGAAAGTGGTAGAAAAGTTGTGAGCTCAAGCGGCAGTTTACTTGAGCTAAAGAGTTATTTTGATGAGCCAGAGAAAATTTACAGCTTTCTTTTAGAGACTGGGCTTGATGAAGTTTTCAAGGATAGAAAAATTAAAAATTTATGTGATTATGTATTTGGCGTGGAAGTTGGACTTGATACAAACGCTAGAAAAAACCGCAGTGGAACAAATTTTGCGAATTTAATTTCAGAAAGGTTTCATTCTGAAAATATCTGTTTTCAAATCTTTTGAACCAAGCAAAGAATTTAAAGCATTAAGTTTGATAGCGACCTTCGCAAGGTTCTTAGAACATTTTTCAAAATCACAAAAGTAGCCAAGTGTAGCATTTGTCTCTTTTAAACTTGCCATAAATTCATCAAAAGGAGTTATATTATTCATTTTTTACCTTGATCTTTTGGCTTACTTGTGGACAAGATTTAAATTTCACCTCAGTAAAATCATCAGCTCCAAGCACGATCTCGCTCTTTTCATAAGCCTTTTTGGCGATCTTACATGCCTCATGCTGATCTTTTGCTTTAAACTTTATTTTTTTACTTAAAATTTCAGTTATCTCAACTTCAAATTCACTCATTAAATCCCCATTTTTATAAATGCTTGCTCACTCTCTCTTTCAAGCTGCCTTGATATATCTTCGTAACTAGCAAATTTTACCTTTTGAGCTATCTGCTCGTAGATGCTAGCTCTCAAAACGCTTTCATACTCTCTTTCCCTCTTTTTGTCTGCGACTATAAACATCCTAGCATTAAAGTCTTGAAGCTCAAAAAATTTATTTAGTGAATTTTTAAAGTCTGTACTATGTTCAACTTCGTAAAACGAGTTTGGCAAATTTCTTTCGTTAAACCATATTGCATCTATTGTTTTTGCTCTTTTAACGATATCTTCATAACTAAATTTATATATCTCACTCAAGCTCGCAAGCTCGCAAAGTTTCTTATCTGATTTATAAATTTTGTTCTTATCTTGAGCTGGGATGAATGTTTGAAAATGTCTTAAATTTCCTATCTCAACGATAACGCCTTGAAAATAAGAATGTGTAAATTTCTCATTTTGCTCACTCTTACTATCGCCTGTTTTGGCTAAATTTTTATCTCTGAACTCACAAAGCCCCCAAAGTCCGGCTCTGATCTTATAAAATTCTTTATTAGTCTGTACTATCCGTCTTATGCTAGCAAATGGAGTTTTACTACCCCAAGTGCTAACATCAGTTTTATGATAAAGATCAAAAAGCGTTGCCATGCCACCAAGGCTAGCTAACGCTTCTACTACGCACTCTTTTTGGTTCATTTCTCGCTTAGATACTCTTGCAAGCTTTTTACCTCAAGTGCTTTGCCAGTTTGTACCGAGCTTAGCGACTTAGCAGCAGCAAGTGCTGCGCGGATCGTTGTAAAGTAAGGAATTTTAAATCTAAGCACGTTTTGACGGATCTTTTTACCATCATCCACGCTTGATTTTGTATCGCTTGTGTTAATAACAAGTGCGATATCGCCGTTTTTGAGCCTATCTTCGACGTTTGGTCTGCCCTCGCTTATCTTATAGACAAACTCAGCCTCAACGCCAGCTTCACTTAAAATTTTATGTGTACCACCAGTTGCGATGATGCTAAAGCCAAGCGCTATTAGCTCTCTTGCAAGGTCTGGCGCGTAAGACTTATCAGCGTCAGCTAGCGTTAAAAAGACCCTACCCTTGCTTGGCAAAGTATTGCTAGCAGCGATCTGGCTCTTTGCAAACGAGCTTGCAAAATCGTGGCTTATACCCATGACCTCGCCAGTGCTTTTCATCTCAGGGCCAAGGATGAGATCGGCGCCGCTTAGCTTGTTAAACGGTAGTACGCACTCTTTTACACAAATATGCGAACTTACGCGAGGTTTTAAGATGTCGCCATCTTCATAAACAACTTTGTAATCATCATAAAATTTAAGCGCCTCACGTAAATTTCCTTGCCACATAACTCTTGTTGCCACCTTTGCCATAGGCACGCCAGTAGCCTTGCTCACAAATGGCACGGTTCTACTCGCGCGAGGATTTACCTCGATCATATAAAGCTCATTTTCATAGATGGCAAACTGGATATTCATAAGGCCAACGACGCCTAAATTTAGAGCAATATCTCTGGTTTGCTTCTCCACTTTTTTTATCATTTCTTCGCCTAAGCTCATCGGTGGCAATATGCAAGCTGAGTCGCCAGAGTGAATTCCAGCCTCCTCGATGTGCTCCATTATCGCGCCAATATAGACCTCTTTGCCATCACATATCGCGTCTACGTCGAGCTCTTTTGCATCTTGTAAAAATTTATCAAGTAGTACTGGCGAGTGGTTGCTAACTTTGACCGCTTCACTCATATACTCTTTTAGCTCGCTCTCGTTATGCACCCTTCTCATCGCCCTGCCACCAAGGACGTAGCTTGGACGAACTAGCACTGGATAGCCGATAGTAGCGGCTTTTTGCAAAGCTTCTTCTAGGCTAGTGGCGGTGTCATTTTTAGGCTGAAGAACACCTATTTTATTTATAAATTCGCTAAATTTCTTTCTATCCTCGGCCACATCGATCACTCTTGCAGTTGTTCCGATGATCTTAGCACCGATCACGCTTAGGCGTTTTGCAAATTTAAGCGGAGTTTGGCCGCCGAAATGCACGATCACGCCGTCTGGCTTTTCACGCTCGATGACTGATCTAACATGCTCAAAATCAATCGGCTCAAAGTACAAAATATCACTCGTATCGTAGTCAGTCGAGACGGTTTCTGGGTTGCAGTTATACATTATCGTTTTTATGCCAAGGTCTCTTAGGGCGTAGCTTGCGTGCACGCAGCAGTAGTCAAACTCTATGCCCTGACCGATCCTATTTGGACCACCACCTATTATCATCACCTTTTTAGCGTCTTTTGCTAGCTCTTTTTTAGGGAATTTAGTGATATTTGCGGTTGAGTAAAGATACGGCGTTAGCGCCTTAAACTCGCCCGCACAAGTATCGACCTCGTTGTATTCAAGCTCGATGCCAAGCTTTTGCCTAGCAAAATAGATATCATTTTGACTAAGCTCAAGATCGTCTTTTTCATTTATAAGCACAGCTATCATCTTGTCTGAAAAGCCCATACTTTTGGCCTCTCGCAAAAGCTCTTCGTTGTTTAAGATATCCATGTCGATCTTATCTTCAAATTTAACTATCTCATAAATTTGCTCTAAAAACCAAGGATCGATCTTGCTAAACTCATGCACTTCAGCCACACTAAAGCCATCTCTAAAGGCTTGCGCTAGATATAAAATTCTCTGCTCGTTTGCATTTCTGATGCCATAAATCAAAGCATTTTTCTCTAAACTAAGGCTGTTAAATCCGCAAAGATCACGCTCTAAGCTGCAAAGCGCCTTTTGGATACTCTCTTTAAATGTCCTGCCTATCGCCATCACCTCGCCAACTGACTTCATCGCGGTGCCTAGATATGGGTTTGATCCTGGGAATTTCTCAAATGTAAAGCGTGGGATCTTTGTCACGATGTAGTCGATCACCGGCTCAAAGCTAGCAGGCGTGCCTGTAATGTCGTTTTTGATCTCATCTAGACTAAAGCCAACCGCAAGTAGAGTCGCGACCTTTGCGATAGGATAGCCAGTAGCCTTACTTGCAAGGGCTGAGCTTCGACTAACACGTGGGTTCATCTCGATAACGATCATACGGCCTGTTTTTGGGTCTATGGCAAACTGCACATTGCTGCCACCAGTATCAACACCAATCTCACGAAGTATGGCAAAGCTTGCATCACGCATAGCCTGATACTCTTTGTCTGTTAGCGTTAAAGCTGGCGCAACCGTGATGCTATCACCTGTATGCACGCCCATTGGGTCAAAATTTTCGATCGAGCAGACGATAATGCAGTTGTCATTCCTATCTCTGATAACCTCCATCTCGTACTCTTTCCAGCCAAGCAGGCTCTCTTCTATCAAAATTTCATGTATCGGGCTTGCGTCAAGGCCGGTGTTGGCTAGCTCTTTAAACTCATCCATATTATAAGCCACGCCACTTCCTGCGCCACCAAGCGTATAGCTAGCTCTTATGATGAGCGGAAAGCCTATCTCATTTGCCGCATTTAGTGCGTCGTCCATGTTGTAGGCATATCTACTCTCAGGCAAGTCCATGCCGATCTTTTGCATGGTCGCTTTAAAAATTTGTCTATCTTCACCCTTTTTTATCGCTTCTGGGTTTGCACCAAGAAATTTCACATCCTTTAAAAGACCGCTCTCAAAGACCTCCATAGCGGCATTTAGCGCTACTTGACCGCCCATCGTTGGTAAGATGGCGTCAATCTTTTCTTTTTCGATGATTTTTAAAATGCTCTCTTTTGTGATCGGCTCAATATACGTTGCATCGGCAAAATTTGGGTCGGTCATGATGGTGGCTGGGTTTGAGTTGATAAGCACTACGCGGTATCCAAGCTCTTTTAGCGTCTTGGCTGCTTGCGTGCCTGAGTAGTCAAATTCGCAGGCTTGACCGATGACGATAGGGCCTGAGCCGATTAGCAAAATGGTATTTATATCTGTTCTTTTTGGCATTATTTTTCCTTTGTTACAACGTACAGGTAGTTTGGTATGTTTAGCTTTGCATAGGGCTCAACTATCACACTTTGATAGGAGCTCTCTTTTAAAATTTTACTCACACGCCCTACTGGCACCCCACTAAAAAATATCCCATCAAGCCCGCTCGTAAATACCTCGTCGCCCTCTTTTGGGCTGAGCCATTGTGGGATAAATTTCACCATTATTTGACCTTGATTTCCATGCGCGACGCCTGGAATTTTGTCATTTCCTATGTAAACTGCAAATATACTTTTTGGGTCATTTTGCAAGTAAGCTAGTGGCTTGCCATCTTTTGCGATGACGATGCCAGCGCTATTTCCTTGATAGATGAGCCCGTAAATTTTATTTGGATCGTATCCTTCAAACTCGCTTATCCAAATTTTATTATAATCCCCGATATGCACGTAGCTAAGCCCTTTTACAAGCTTTACAGCTGGGGCATAGGCAGTTGAGTTTTTATCTTTTAAAATTTGATTTAGCTCATTTGCAAAAGTAGAAAGAAGCGTGGCTGAGCGCTCTAGCTCTTCATTTTGCGCTCTTAGCTTTTCTATCTCACTAGCCTGCCTAAAATATTCGTTTATATAGTCTTTCACGCCTTTAGCAAAATTGTCGTATGAATTTGTAGCATAGTTACTAAACCCAATAGAAAGATTACTTAAAATTTCTCCCTTGAAAACTGAGACCGTAGCAAGCAATGCTATAAAAACAAAAAGAACAATCTTACTCTTCATTTGTCAGCTGTTGTAAAAGCCCAATCTCTTCAAGTGCCTTGCCTGTTCCTCTAGCAACCGCAAGGAGTGGCTCGTCAGCTACAAAAACTGGAAGTTTAACGATATCAGATAAAAATTTATCAAGTCCTCTAATAAGCGCTCCGCCGCCAGTTAGCACGATACCTGTCTCCACGATATCGCCCGCAAGATCAGGCGGCATCATCTCAAGCACGGTTTTAAGCGCATCTGCGATCTCTTTTAGTGGCTCTCTCATCGCCTCTCTTACATCTTCGCTTGTTAGCTCGACTCTACTTAAAAGACCACTTACTTGGTCGCGACCTTTTACCACTACGCTTAGCTCTTTTTCAAGCTGCACAGCAGAACCTACGGCGATCTTTATCTCCTCGCCAGTTCGCTCACCTATTAGTAGGTTATATTTCTCTTTTATGTAATTAACAATACTAATATCAATCTTATCACCAGCTGTGCGGATTGATTTTGAGATGACTAGACCGCCGAGTGAGACGACACCAATCTCAGTCGTACCGCCACCGATATCAACTACTAGGTTGCCTTGTGGCTCACGAACTGGTAAATTTGCGCCAATCGCTGCTGCCATAGGCTCTTCGATCAAAAATACCTCTCTTGCTCCAGCACTTAAGGCACTTTCTCTAACAGCCTTTCTTTCGACCTGAGTAAGTCCATAAGGAACTGAGATGATGATCCTTGGGCGTAAAAAGCTTTTTCTTTTGTGAGTCTTTTCTATAAAATAGCGTATCATACGCTCAGTCATATCAAAATCCGCAATAACGCCATCTCTCATTGGCCTTATCGCCTCGATATCGCCTGGAGTTTTTCCTACCATCTCTTTTGCAGCATGTCCAACCGCTAAAATTTTTTGTTTGCCATATTTCTCACGCCTTACCGCAACAACAGAAGGCTCATTTATTATTATGCCTTTATCCTTTACCAAAACAAGTGTATTTGCAGTACCGAGATCTATGCCCATATCACTTGAGAAAAAACCTATAACCTGATCTAAAAACATCTATTTCCTTTACGCTATTTTCTTATCGTGCTTTATTAAAATTGGCTTTGCCTTATCTTTTACAGTCTCTTTTGAGATAACAATATCATATTCTTTTAACTCTGGCAGCTCATACATTATGTCTGTCATGAGCTCTTCCATTATACTTCTAAGCCCTCTAGCTCCGGTTTTTCGTTCAATGGCTAGACTTGCTATCTCTTCAAGTGCCTCATCATCAAATTTAAGCGTAGCGCCATCAATCGCACAAAGCTTTTGATATTGTTTTAATATCGCATTTTTTGGCTCAGTTAAAATTTTAACCATATCTTCTTTTGTTATCTCGTTTAAAGTAGCTACTACGTGAAGTCTACCAATAAGCTCTGGGATGAGGCCATATCTTACAAGATCGTCTGGCTCAAGTAGGCTTAGTAAATTTTCTTTTTCATTTTTACCACGTTTTTCTTGGTTAAATCCAAGTACGTTTTTACCAACCCTTCTTTCAATAATATCAAGAAGTCCGTCAAATGCACCGCCACAAACAAATAAGATATTTGTCGTATCTATCTGGATGAAGTCTTGATTTGGATGCTTTCTACCACCTTTTGGTGGGATGTTCACGACGCTTCCTTCGATGATCTTTAATAATGCTTGCTGTACGCCTTCACCCGAAACGTCTCTTGTGATGCTTCTATTTTCACTCATTCTAGCGATCTTATCGATCTCATCGACAAAGACAATGCCCTGCTCCGCCTTTTTAACATCGCCATTTGCAGCTTGTAAAAGCCTAGTAAGGATATTTTCAACGTCCTCGCCGACATATCCAGCCTCAGTTAGGCTTGTGGCGTCGCAAATCGCAATAGGCACGTCGAGAAATCTCGCCAAAGTCTGAGCCATCAATGTCTTGCCACTTCCTGTTGGTCCAACAAGCAAGATGTTTGATTTTGAAATTTCAGTATCGTCTTTGATGTCGCTTTGTTTAAAAATTCTCTTATAGTGGTTATATACGCCGACACTAAAGACCTTTTTAGCCCTGTCTTGACCGATCACATAGTTATCAAGTACCGCTTTTAGCTCCTTTGGTGTGAGCTTTTGATACTCTATCGTTTCGTCGTTTTTACTCTCTTCTACGCTAGTATCTCCATGTATCATATCGTATGCGGCTGCTATGCAGTACTCGCATATATAGGCATTTCCTTCGATATCAGCGAGTAATCTTCTCTCGGCAGACTCTGCCTCTCCACAAAAATTACACTTTCTAGCCATTAATCTCTTCCTTTTGCAAGCGGAATTCCTCTTGTCGTTTCTAATATAAATTTACACATTTTTTTAACGTTTTCGTCGCTGGTTTTTGCGATTAGCTCATTTGCTTGATCTTTTAAGCTTATACCTTGATTAAACAAAAATTTATAAGCGCGAACAAGCTCTTCAACCTGCTCTTTGTCAAATCTACGCCTAATGCCGACTAAATTTAAGCTTCTTATATATGCTCTGTTGCCCTCAGCTAGGCAAAATGGCACAACATCTTGACTAAGCGCGCTTGCACCTGCGATCATGCAGCTTTCACCCACTCTAACAAACTGATGAATAGGCGTAAGACCACCCACAACAGCGTAGTCACCAAGCTCGACGTGACCTGCCAGGGTTGCGTTATTTGCCAAAATGACGTTGTTGCCTATTATACAGTCGTGTGCAATATGCGAATACGCCATGATAAAAGCATTATCACCGATCCTTGTTATGCCATCGCCTTTGTGCGTGCCTGAGTTTATCGTGCAAAACTCACGTATAGTTGCGTGCTCGCCAATAATAACGCCGGTATCAGTCTCATCTTTATAGCTGATATCTTGCGGGATATCGCCCACGATCGCATAGCTAAATACACGAGAGTTATCGCCGATTTTAGTCTTGCCAAGTACCCTTGCACCTTGCTTTATCGTGACGTTATTGCCAAGGACTGCATCTTTACTTACAAATGCATAAGCCTCGATATTTGCGTCATCTCCAATGATCGCTCCATCTTCTATAACGGCTGTTTGGTGGATATTTTTCATTGTATCTCTTTTTCTTAAAGCCTATTTATCGACTATCATCGCTTTTAGTTCAGCCTCGGCGCAAAGTGCGTCATCTACATATGCCTTGCCTTCAAGCACCCAAATATTTCCCTTATGCTTTAGTACATTTAGTCTATACTCTAGTCTATCTCCAGGGCGAACAGGATGGCGAAATTTTGCTCCGTCTATGCTCATAAAATAAACCACTTTATTCTCGATACCAGCCTGATGCTCGTCGCTCATACTCTTAAACGCTAGCACGCCACCAGCTTGTGCCATGCCTTCAATGATCATCACGCCAGGATAGATCGGGTGACCTGGGAAGTGCCCCTGAAATATCGGTTCGCCAATGGTTACATTTTTGTAAGCGACAATGTTTTTTGCAGGCTCTAGCTCGACAACTCTATCTATAAGTAAAAATGGGAATCTATGTGGGAGAATTTTTTGAATTTCTACGACGTCTATCACGTTTTAGCCTTAGTAATGTAAATTTGTGGCGATTGTAACAAATTTATACTAAGAAAAAAATTATTAGCCTCTTTTAAAAATCTCTAAATTTCGCCTTATGTGGCAAAATTTAATTCACTGCTTTAAGATAAATTTTATAAACTCACCTTTTAGTCTAAAACCAAAATTTCTTCACTATCGTTATAAAAAACAGCCTTTGCGTAAATTTCGTAGCTACCCTTTTTGACCTCGTCTAGGATGATGATAGGATTTTGCGAAAACTCCCCGCTTATCTCACGGCGAAATTTCATCTCAGCGCCAAGCTCAAGCGGCCTTTTGCAAAGCTCATCAACGCTTTTAAATTTGCTGTTTGTAAATTTATTAAATCGACTTAAGCTCATAAAAACCACGCCCTCTTTTAGCTCATCGTCCATTTCGCAGGAATTTTCTACATTTAGCTTCAAATTTTCTCTTTTAAAGCCAGAGTAGAGCACAAAGTAGCTTGGTATCACAGCGTTTTGAAATTTCACACTAGCGTGCAAAAGCCTATAGTTTAAAAATCGCCTTCTAAAAAGGTGAAATTTCTCACCTCTTGCCTCGCACTCTCGCACCTTTTTATAAAGCTCAAGCCTAGCTTCTATGCTGCCATAAAGTGCCCTTGCGTGTAGCTCGCTCATTAGCTCACTTTGGGGCAAATTTTGCGAGTCGCGCTGTTTTTTTAGCGCAAAGACACAGCCGCAGTAGTTTTGGTGATAGAGCTTATCTTTTTTAGCCAGGATAAACTGCTCGCTTGTGCCGCCATTTTTTCTATAATCAACTGCGACTGCCTCTAAATTTGAGCCAGCCACCGCCTCATCAAGCGCCTTTTTAAGCTGAGAAAAGTCCTTTTTTGGGCTCATCAAAAGTGTCGTCGTGATCTTACCAAATCCTAGCTCAAGTGCCTTTTTAGCGGAGTCTTTCATACGAAAATCAAAGCAGTATTCGCACCTTTTGCCCTTTTCTGGCTCGTTTTCAAGTCCTTTTGTGCCACCAAGCCACGCTTCGTAGTCATACTCGCCGCATATTAGCTCGATGCCTAGCTTCTCACAGCTTCGTTTCACGTCCTCAAAACGCAGTAAAAATTCGCTATATGGATGTATGTTTGGATCGTAAAAATAGCCTACTATTCGTTCATTTGAGTAATCTTTTCGTAGGCGCTGTAAAAAGTAGTGGCTATCGACCGAGCAGCAGATATGAACTAACAAATTTAACCTTTTTTGCTTGCATTATATCAAAGTTTGGCGTCATAAAATTTAGCTGCATCAAGGTATTTTTTAAGGACATTTTGGCTTGCAAGATCTTCAAATTTACCAAAAGCCACTTGCTTGCCAGATTCGATGATTAGCACCTTTTGCGCTATTTTCATCGCACTTAAGATATCGTGCGTGATAAAGATAATGCTGATCTTTTCATCTAAGTTTAAAAGCAAATTTATGATCTTTTGTTTTGTTTCGTTGTCAAGCCCGCTTGTTATCTCGTCGCAGATTAAGATTTTTGGCTTTGAAAGAAGCGCTAGCAGTATCCCAACCCTTGTCGCCTCGCCGCCACTTAGCTGTGATGGGTATTTCTCTAAAATTTCATCTTTTAAATTTAAATTTGCCAGAAGCTCTTTGAGCTCATTTTCGCTAAAGCTAAGCTTAAGATATGACCTCACATGAGCGATGGCGGTTTTTACTTTTAGCGCTGGATTTAGGGCTTGTTTTTGGTTTTGCAAGATATATCTGATATCTTTTTTGAGCTCATTTTTGTCCGTGATCTCTTCATTATTTATATAAATTTTGCCCCCACTTTTTGGCTCGCTAAATGATATGAGCTTTGCAAGCGTGCTTTTGCCACTGCCACTTTGCCCCAAAATGACTAAATTTTCGCCATCATCAAGTTCAAAATTTATCCCATTTAAAAGGTGTAAGGTTTCACTTTTTGCATTAAAATGCTCCTTAAAGCTTAAACTTTTTGAGACGTTTTCAAGCCTGATTTTCACGCATTTTCCTTTAAATTTAGCCGCTTATCTCTCATCTGCCAAATTTCATCACTAAGATAGTTTGTTAGCGCCTCATCATGCGAGATAAAGATGACGCTCATCTTGCCTTTTAGACTCTCTAAGATACCTGCTACGTGGCTAGCGCTAATGCTATCAAGCCCACTTGTTATCTCGTCGCAGACTAAAATTTTTGGCTTCAAGCAAAGCGCAAGAGCGATCTGCACGCGGCTCGCCTCACCGCCACTTAGCTCGTATGAGTATTTGTGCCAGATGAGATTTGCATTACCCAGCCCAAACTCCCTAAAATAAGCAAATGCAAGCTCTTTATTTGATTTATTATCGCCGCCAAGATAGGCGTTGAAGTGATCGCCGACGTTTAAGAGCGGATGAAGGCTGGCAACAGAGTTTTGAAAAACGAGCGCAGCGACCTTTCTGCGGTACTCCTTTAGCTCATTTTGGCTAAGTTTTAAGATATCTTTTTTATAAATGCTAAATTTATCCGCCCTCACTCTAAAATCATCATCAAAAAGCCTTATTAAACTCTTTGCAAAGAGCGATTTGCCACTGCCACTTGCACCCGTGATACCTATAAATTTACCCTCGCCCATGGTAAAATCAAGCTCTCTCAAAAGCTTTTTATCCTTATAAAAAACGTTTAAATTTTTAATCTCTATCATATTTTTATATTGCCATTTTTTGAATTTGACGTGATGATCGAGGTTGCGAGGATGAGCAAAAAGAGCGTCACGCCAGGGAAAAGCACCATCCACCAAGAGCCCAGAAAAAGTGCTTCTTTGCTCTCATTTAGCATGATGCCAAGGCTTATTTTATTTGCGTCGCTACCCACGCCAAAAAAGCCAAGCGTGGCCTCCATAACAACAGCATTTATCGCGTTTATGCCAAAGATACTAACTATTAGATGCTTTAAATTTGGCAAAATTTCAAAGCAGATAAGGCTAAATTTACTAGCTCCATTTATCACAGCTTGCTCGGCGTAGTCGCACTTTTTACTAAGTCTTAAATTTTGCATAAAGACTTTTGCGCCTTGCATAAACGAGCAAATGGCGATGATAAAAGAGGTTATAAGAAGATCTCCGCTACTAAATGAGCTAAAAAGCATGATAAAAACGATGTTTGGTATGCTTAAAAAAGCATCAAGCCCCTTATCAAAAAGGCTCTCACAGGCTCTGCTCTTGCTCGTGCCAAAATATGCATAGATGAGTGAGAAAAGCGTCGTTAAAAAGCCAGCAAGAAGCAAGATAAGAAGCGAGTTTTTAAGCGCATAGGACACTCTTATGAGATTGTCCCTGCCTAGTATATCAGTGCCAAAGATATGCTCGCTACTTGGGGCTAAATTTACCGCCATAAAGTCAGTGAAATTTGGCTCAAATTTAGAGAAAAACGGCGTCATAAAGGCAAATGCAACAAGCGCTAAAAAGACAAAGCAAGCTAGAAAAAATATGACTTTTCTCATAAATTTCTCTTATCTGCCAAGATTGCGAAAATTTTAGCCAGTAAATTTGCAAAAACGACAAAAACAGCAGTTAGTAAAATGGTCGCAAGCGCTACTGGATAGTCTTTAGCGATAACTGCATCAAGGCTAAGCTTGCCTATGCCTGGAAATGAAAAAATGCTCTCAATGACGTATGAGCCAGCAAAAACGCCAGCCACAAGGGTTGCGAAATAATAGACTATGTCGGTGCTTGCGTGCTTTATCGCAAATAGATAAATTTTGCCCCGCCCCAAGCCTCTAGCGTGAGCCGCCTGGATAAAATCAGCGTTTAGGCTTTGATTTAGCGTGTCTCTTACAAATTTCACGTTTGCGCCAAGGTGTGGCAAGATGATGGCAAGCGTTGGCAAGATGATAAATTTAGCCCCAACTCCGCTAGATCCTAGCTCGTTTGCGCCTGAACTTGGCAGCACGTTTAGATAGACGCTAAAGATCGCTATTAGCACGAGTGCTACGTAAAAATGCGGCAATGAAGCCAGTAAAAAGGAGCTAAAATTTATAAAGATATCGGCAAATTTATTCTTATAAATGGCGCTTAAAAGCCCCAAAAAAAATGACAAAAAAACTATCAGAAAAAACGAAGCAAAAAATAAAATAAGCGAGTTTAAAAGTCTCTCTTTAATGAGTAAAAAAACGCTTGCCCCACTTACAAAGCTAGTGCCAAAGTCCCCCGTGACAAAGTGAGCCAGCCATCTAAAATACTGCACAAAAAAGCCATCTTTTAGCCCCAAATTTTCTAAAATTTGCTCTTTTATAGCCACGCTCACCGCCTCACTTCGCAAAAACATCGCATCAGTGACGTTTCCTGGCAAAAAATATATGAGCAAAAATAGAAAAAACGAGATAAAAAACAGCAATCCAAGGCTTGAGATCGCTGTTTTTAAAATGGCTCTAAACAAAGTTTTTATCCACTATTTTACTTGCCACTCTCTTATGTTCCATAAAAATCCAGCCCCATGGTGGCCTAAAATTTGCGTCTTTATGCCTGAAATTTTGTTGTTAAAAACGAGCGGATAGTCAAGATAAGCTATAAAAATGTAAGGTGGATTTTCAAAAAGCGCTTTTAGAAATTCTTTGTAGTATTTTTTCCTAAGCTCCACGTCCTTTGTATATCTCGCGTTTTTTAAGGCACGATCGACGTTTGCATCCTTATAGTGACTAAAGTTCCAGCCATTTTCATTCACACTCACATCAGCAAATCCGCCAAAAATTCTATACGTGTGAAAATCTGGATCAAATGGGCTTCCCCAGCCGATGATAAAGCTATCAACCTCGCTTATGCTAAAGGCTGTTCTTGGCTTAGCGTAGGCTTTTGCTCTCACGCCAAATTTATTTAGCTCACTGCTTAAAATTTTGGCTAGATTGACCCTTAAAATGTCGTTATTAAAGGCGTAGATATCAAAGCCAAGCTCCTTGCCATCCTTTTCAAAAAAGCCAGCCTTGTTTTTCTTAAAGCCACTCTTTTCAAGCAGCTCCCTAGCCTTTTGCGGATCGTAGCTAAATTTAAACTCGCTGTCATTTGCAAAGCTTTTTTCTATCGGATTGTTCGCCACGCTTGCATATCCGTGAAATAAATTTTTAACTATCTCATCTTTATTTACAGCGTAGTTTAGGGCAATTCTTACATTTTTATCTTGAAAAAGAGGATTTTCAAAGTTAAGCATCAAAGCTCTATAGTCCGCACTTTTAAACTTAAGCAGGCTTAATTTTTTATCATCTTTTATAAAATTTACACCAGTTGGAGAGATGAGCGCGACGTCGATCTCACCGCTTTTTAGCCCTACAAGTCTTAAATTTTCATCACCAACTATCTTTAAAAATAGCCTTTTTATCTTTGGCTCACCCTTGTAAAATTTATCATTTGCCACAAACTCCAAACTCTCATCTTTTTTCCATTTTACAAGCTTGTATGCGCCAGTGCCAATAGGAGCGTCATTAAATTTATCAGTCGCGATATCTTTGCCCTTTAAAATGTGCTCGGGCAAAATGCCAAAGCTAAGTGCGTCAAGAAACGGCGGAAACGGCTCTTTTAGCGTGATCTTTACCTTATAATCGCCTAAAATTTCAACGCTTTTTACCACCTCATAGTTTGAGATAGCAGGCGCATTTAGCTTCTTATCTTGAGCCGCTTCGATAGTAAATTTAACGTCCTTTGCGCTAAATTTCACCCCGTCATGCCAAAAAGCATCATCTCTTAGCTCAAAAACATACTCCAGCCCATCATCACTCACCTGCCAAGACTTGGCAAGCTCAGGCACGACGTGGCTATTTTCATCATGGCTAGTAAGTCCAGAAAAAACCAGCGAAAGCGTAGGATCGTGATCCTCGTCGTAGAGTGGATTTATACGAGGTGTTTGCTCCTCGATAGCGACCACGACTTTGCTCTCGTTTGCGTAAAGGCAAACGCCAAATAACAAGAAAAATGCAAGTAAAATTCTCTTCACAATTATCTCCTTTGATTGAAATATTTGTGAAATGGTAATACGAATTTTATAAAAGTATTATTAACTAAAATGCAAATTTGAACGTCTAAAAATTTGGAAATTTCTAACTAGAATTTAACCTTATTTAAAGTAAAATCAAAGTTTATTTTAGATCACTTCAAGGTAAAAATTTAAATGAATAAAAATAAAAAAATAGCCCTAATTTCAGGCATAAGTTTAGTTTCACTTTTGCTTTTTTATACGCTTCTTGGCTTTTTTGGTGTTCCTTATGCTATCAAAAATGTTGCTCCAAAGTATCTAAAAGACTACAATGCAACGCTTTTTGTGGCAGATGCTAAATTTAATCCATTTACCTTCGAGCTAAATGCCACAAACACCGAGTTAAACACTACTTCGCCACTTTTTAGCACAAAGCAAATCGACATCAAGCTAAAGCCATTTTCTATTTTTAAAAAATTAGTTGAAGTTGATATTTTTAGGCTTCAAGAGCCAAATGTCAAAATTTTACGAGATAAAAATTCAAAATTTAACTTTAGCAATTTTATAAGCGACGATAACGCGACTACCGAAGATAACAGCACTAGCTCTATAAATTTTGCCTTAAATAACGCAAAAATCATCAAAGGCTCATTTTCATATAGCGATCAAAATTTAACAAAGCCATTTAACGTAAATTTTGATGATATAAACTACGAGCTAAGCTCGCTAAATACGAAGAAAAATAGCGCAGGTAGCCATATTTTTGACTCAAACTCGAGCTTAGCTCACAAGATCGATCTAAATGGCGATATCAAGCTAAATCCACTAAAAATCGAGGGTAATATCAGCATAAAGGATTTTAGTATCGATCCAGTCGCGATTAGCTTTATTGATAACGACACACTAAATCTTAAAAATGCGGTCATAAATTTAGGAATAAATTACGCTTTAATTGCCGATGAAAACGCTACAAATATAAATTTAAAGGATAGCTTTTTAAATGTAAAATCACTAAGCATAGATGAGGGCAAAAATGAACTAAGCCTTGGTGAGCTAGAGCTTCCAAAATTTGATCTATCAAGTAAGATAGCAGACAAGATAGATGCTAAATTAGAGCTAAATGCCATGAATTTAAGCGATGTGTCATTTAAAAATGCAATAACAGCAAGCTTAAAATCACTAAATTTAAACGATATTTCGCTTTTAGCAAATTTAAATGAAAAAAGTGAGCTAAATGCAACAGCTACGCTAAATAGCATAAATGCAAATACCCTAAAAATAGACGAAACCAGTAAAAATTTAGTAAATCTAAAAGATATAAATGCCTCAAATTTAAATGCAAATTTAGCAAACAACAAAACCGCCCTAACGCTTGAAAAAATAACGTTTGAAGGTATCAATGCCCCGCTTAGTAAAAATGCGAATGCAAATGTGACAGGGGCTAAATTCTCAAACATTAGCTTCACTCAAGATACCAACAAAAGCCTTGCAAATCTTAATGAGCTTAGTATAAATGGCATAAATTTAAAGGCAAAAAATAAAGAAATTTTAGATATCGCTGATGTGCTTACAAAAACGATCAAATTTGATATTTTAAATATGGCTTTGAGTGCTGAGAATATCGATGTAAATAGACCAAAATTTAACTCAGAGTTAAATGGTAGCGGCTTAAGCGCGATAAACCAGCTTGGACTTGGTGAGCATGGGCCAGCAAAAACAGCCAATCATCGCACTAAAACCAAAAAAGAGAATACATCAGCTTCAAAAAGCAAAGAGAGTGAGTTTAAATTTGACATAAAAAATATCAATGTAAATAACGCCAATATCGCTTTGACGCATCTTTTTGAAGGCGAGAAAATCGCTCATAAATTTGATAATTTGTTTGTAAAAATAGCAAATTTAAGTAGCGATTTTAGTAAGCCATTTGACGCGAAAGTGGATATAAAAAGCTCGCAAAAGCTAAATTTGGACCTAATCTCAAAGATCAAACTTGAACCTCTTGATATAACTGCTAAAATCAAAATTGAAGATAAAAATTTGCCAAAATATTTTGCCTACGCAAAGCCATTTTTAGAGGCAGATCTTTCAAGTGGAGAGATGAGCGCAAACGCCGAACTTTACTATGCAAAAGATATAAAAGCGGACGCAAAACTTAGTGTAAAAGATATTAGATTAGATGATAAAAATAAAGAAAAGCTAATCGCATTTAAAAGTTTAGATGTAGATAAAATTTCACTTTTTAAAGATAATCTTGAAATTACTGGAGTTGCTCTAAATTCGCCATTTATCAAGGCTCATCTAAGCAAAGAGCGCGAATTTAATCTAAGCAAAATCGTAAAAGAAGATAAAAGCAAAGCCCAAAATGAGCAAAAAGCTGAGAGCAAAAAGGCAGCTAGTAAAAAAGATGACGAGCTAAATTTTAGTATTAAAAATTTCTCACTTAACAACGGCGAGGTTGATTTTTCAGATGCGTCACTATTTATGCCATTTGCTACAAAAATTTCAAATCTAAATGGCAAGCTAACTGACATCGATAAAAAACGTCCAAGTTCGGGCGAGTTTAAAGGTACAGTTGGTAAAAACGGTTTTTCTCAGATTACAGCAAAACTATTTCCTTTTGAGTTAAAGCAAAATACCGATATTAAACTTGATTTTAAAGACATCGATCTAATCGACATAACACCATACAGCGGGCAATTTTTGGGTTATAAAATAAAAAAAGGCAAGTTAAATTTAAATCTAAATTATAGCGTTGTTGATTCAAAACTAAACGGCTCAAATCTTATAAATTTTGACACACTCACACTTGGAGAAAAGGTTGATTCAAAAGATGCTGTAAATTTGCCACTCTCGCTTGCTATATCGATATTAAGCGATCAAAATAATCAAATAAATATCGACCTGCCAGTTGAAGGAAATTTAGACGATCCTGACTTTAAATATGGCGGTGTCATTTGGGCTGCTGTTAAAAAACTCTTTGCAGACATTACGTTAGCTCCGTTTAGATTTTTAGGTAATGCTCTAGGACTTGGCAGCAAGGATCTTAGCTCTATTGATTTTCTTGCTGGAAGCAGCGAGCTAATAAGCTCAGAAGCACCAAAAATAGCTGATTTTATAAAATTAACCACTGCAAAGCCTATGATGAAACTTAGCATCACGCCTACTTACTCTGAAATAGATGTGCTCTACTTTAAAGAAAAAAAGCTTGATCAAAAGATAAATCAAATAATCGCCTCAAGTGGCAAAGATTATATTACCGTGCTAAATTCTCTCGTTCCAAACGCTAAAGATAAAAGTGATAAGGCCTTAAGAGAAGAGGCAATAAAAACCATCGAAGTGGATAAGGAAAAACTAGTTGAGCTAGCAAATGAGCGTGCAAATGCAGTAAAAGAAGCACTCATAAAGGCTGGGCTTGAGACTGGCCGCATAAATGTAAATGATGCAACAAGCTCAGAGCCTAAGCAAAACACCTACGCAAGTGTGCTTATGGGAGTGGCGAACTAAATTTCATTTATCTCACTGCTTCTTGCGTTGTAAACAAACCAGCTAAGAAACATGAGCATCATAAATGCGCCAAAAACTAGGCTTGCGTAAAAATATAAGCTAAAGCCTTCACCTAGTAAATTTGCATTGTGAAGAGCGATCATAACGCCAGCAAGTGAAATTAAATAGCCAATTAGCTTAATGATAAAAATTTTTGGATTTACAAGGATGAGTAAAAGCCCGCAAAGCATGACACCAAGGGCTATTTGTAAATTTAAAATGTTAGTTTGAGCACTTGAGCCAAATGTCAAAAAACCAAGCAAAAATATGACTAAAAACATCAAAACAGCATAAACTGCCCTGCTTCGTCCAAAGCTATACATAAAGCAAACAAAGCCTTTGTTATGTTTGTTGTAGTCCATTTTTCGCTCCTATGTAACAAATTTTTGTATTTTAATGCCAAATTCTTAAATAAAGGCTTTAATCTGAAATTTCACTCATTTTGGCTAATATTTTGCATCTTAAAAAGGAGCAACAATGCCTTATGTTAATATCAAAATAGCAGGCCCAGAGCCGACAAAAGAGCAAAAAGATCAAGTTTTTAAAGAGGTGACTGAGACGCTTGTAAGAGTGCTTGGCAAGAAAAAAGAGGCGGTAATGATTTTCATAGAAACTCACGACGCTAGCAACATCGGCGTAGGTGGCGAAAGCGTAGAAGATAAGAGAAAGGGGATGAAATGAGCGAATTTAGCAAAGCAGATATGGAGAGAAAGATAACGCTTGAAGTTGGCGACAAAGCGCCAGAGTTTGAAGCGCTAAATCAAGATAGCGTAAAGGTCGCACTAAAGGACTTTATAGGCAAAAACGTAGTGCTTTACTTCTACCCAAAGGATAACACCCCAGGCTGCACGACTGAGGCTTGCGAATTTAGCGCAAACTACGATCAGTTTATCAAAAACGACACAATTATCATCGGTGTTAGCCCAGATAGTGTGAAATCTCACGTTGGCTTTATCGCAAAGCAAAATTTAAAGCACATTCTATTAAGCGATGAGGATAAAGAAATTTCAAAGCTTTATGGCGTTTGGCAGGTCAAGAAAAACTACGGCAAAGAGTATCTTGGTATCGCAAGAAGCACATTTGTGATCGGCAAAGACGGCAAGATAGTTAAAATTTACAAAAGCGTAAAAGCCAAAGATCACGCCGCAAAGGTGCTAGCTGATCTTGTAAAATAAGGTAAAAAAATGACAAAATTTTTTAATACCGTTATAAAGAGCCCTTTTATAAATATGTTTGTGGTTACAACGCTTGTAATGTTTATCGCAAATGTCTATAAAATTTATTTTTTTGAAGGAACTGACCGCATAGCTCTTATGCATATGGCAAGAAGCTTAACTACTATATTTTTATTAAATTTAGTTATAACACATGTTCTTTACTTGCTAAGCCGTGGACTATTTAAAGGGGTTTATCTAGTTTATGCACTAATCATTTTCGTTCTATGTTTTATAAATTTTTTCACTTTAACAAGTTTAAAAACAGATATAAATATAGCAATAATAGATAGTGTGCTACACACAAATCCAGATGAAGCCGGTGAGTTTTTCCAGACATTTTTTGAAGCTAAATATTTAGTAGTTGCTATGCTTTTGTGTATCATCTTTTACGCTATGACAAGATATAAAAGATCTAACACAAAAGATTTTAGCCGAAAAACTATCATCGTCCTTTCGGTGCTTTACATAGCCTTTGCAGCAGTATTCTTTACAAAATCAGCAATGAGAATATCGTCTAATAAAGCTGATAGAGCTATAAGTAAGCTCTCAGAACATATCCTGATAAATTACGCTTTTGTTTTAAAAAAATATCTTTTAGATGATAATTTTTTAGCTAGCAATAAACAAATTTTAAAAGATTATGATGTATCTAAAGCAGCAAACCAAAACATAAAAGCTGAGCAAAAAGTAGCAAATGTAGTCTTTGTGATCGGTGAAAGTTTGCAAAGAAACGAGATGAGCGTTTATGGATTTGGCTTGCCTACTACACCAAATTTAATGGCATTAAACCAAAGTGGCAATGCCATAATCTATACAGATACTACCGCTCCTGATACATATACAAACGGTTCTCTTTCAAAGGTTTTAAATTTCTCAAACTATGAAAGCAAAGAGCCTTGGAGTAAGAGCTTAAACATCGTTGATATGTTTAGCCTAGCAGGATACAAAACAGCATGGATAAGCAATCAAAGCAATATCGGCGGATACTCTACAACACAAAAAAGTGTCGCAGATAGAAGTGATATCACATTTTTTACACAAAAATTTGCATCAGCTACAAATTATGCCGGTAGAGAAACAGATGGCATACTTTTGCCTGAAATTTCAAAGATAAAACAAAGCCTTGGAGAGTCAAATTTTTATATCATTCACCTAATGGGAAATCACTTTAAATACGACCTAAGGTATCCAAAAGATTTTGCAAAATTTACAGCCAATGATCTACAAAACAAAATGAATTCTGGACAAAAAGAGAGCTTTGCTTGGTATCTAAATAGCGTGCTTTATAATGACTATGTGATAAATGAAATTTATAAAATTTTCAAAGACGATGAGGCTTTGATAGTCTATCTCTCGGACCATGGTGAGGCTCTTTTTGAGGTAGATAGCATAAGAGGTCATGGCATGACAAACCGCTTTGTTTTGGAAATTCCGCTCATTTTTATAGGCACTGATAAATTTAAAGCAAAATATCCACAAATTTGGCAAAAACTAGAAAGTGCAAAAGATTATAAATTTATGAGCGATGATATTGTTCATACTTTTGCTGATGTTATTGGTGTAAAGCCACTTGAATATAATGCATCAAGAAGCCTAATAAGTGGTGAATTTAATGTGAGTAGAAAGCGTCTAGTAAATGGTACTGACTACGAAAACATCAAAAATGTAAAGCCGCAATGGTAAATAACAAAATAATAAGGAGCAAAGATGAAGCTTATCAAAATGCTAATTTTAAGTGCGTTTTTTGCACTAAATTTATCAGCGCTAACTGAAGGTGTGGAGTATCAAACTCTAGCAAAACCGCTTAACGTACCTAAAAACTCGGTCGTTAAGGTCTTTAGCTACGACTGCCCACACTGCTATAAATTTGACCGAACGATTACAAAAAAGCTGATGTCAAAGCTTGAAGATGTGAAATTTATCACATATCATCTAAGCACAAAAGGCAAACTTGGCGAGACCGCAAGTAAAATTTTTGCCGCTCTTATATCGATAGATGAGGCAAATGGCACTGATCTACTAAGCGATGAGTCAAAATTTAAGCAAGCAAAATTTGCGATCTATAAAGCAAGACATGATGAAAAAGATGATTTTGATGATGGCAAAGACAAAGAGAGATTTATAAATTTAGCCCTTAAAGCAGCTCACGTGAGCAAGGACGACTACGAAAAAGCACTAAATAGCGAAAGAGCAAAAGAGCTTTTAGACGCATGGTTCGCCTCTTATGATGTTGCAAGTATCAGCGGTGTGCCAGCTTTTGTAGTAAGCGGCAAATACTTAATAAACTTAAGCGCAGCTTCGTCGATCGACGAGATGGCAAAGATCATACAAGAGCTTTTAGATAAGTAGTTTTAGCGGGTAATATCTGCAAATTTTGGTCTTAGAAATGTAAATTTAAAGCAATTTTAGATAAACTCAGACCAAAATTTCTAAGAAAAAAGAAAGGTTTAACAATGAATGCTTCAGAATTTATCTGGATGGATGGAAAATTAGTTAAATGGGACGATGCAAAAGTACACGTTCTAACTCACTCTTTGCACTACGCTAATGCCGTATTTGAGGGCACAAGAGCTTATAAAACAAAAAAAGGTCTAGCTATTTTTAGACTTCAAGATCATACAAAAAGGCTTTTAAGATCAGCAAAAATGACTGTTTTAAATGTACCTTACACTGAGGAAGAGCTTGAAAAAGCGCAAATAGAGCTTCTTCGTGCAAATAAATATAATGGCAATGTTTATATCCGCCCACTTATATTTTTAGGATACGGCGTAATGGGTGTAGCTCACACAAAAGCGCCAGTGCAAACCGCTATCGCTTCATGGGAATGGGGTGCTTATCTTGGCGATGAAGGCCTAGAAAAAGGCATTAGAGTTAAAATTTCAAGCTTTGCCAAACTCGCACCTGCTGCTCAAATGAACAGAGCAAAAGCTAGCTCAAACTACCTAAGCTCACAAATGGCAAACTACGAGGCAAAAGAGGCCGGATACGACGAAGCACTACTTCTTGATAGTGAAGGCTTTGTAGCTGAGGGTCCAGGAGAGTGTTTCTTTATCGTTGAAAACGGCGTTTTAATCACTCCACCAAACGACAATAGCCTACTTAGCATCACTCAAGATACAGTCATAAGACTTGCTCACGATCTTGACATCGAAGTAAGAAGGGAGCGCATCACAAGAGATCAGGCTTACACAGCTGACGAGGCATTTTTTACTGGCACTGCAGCTGAAGTAACACCGATAAATAGCATAGATAACCGCATTATCGGCAACGGAGCTAGAGGCGAAGTGACAAAGAGACTACAAAAAGCTTATTTTGACGTAGTTTATGGACTAAATAAAAAATATGAATCATTTTTAACATATATTTAAAAATTTAAAGGAACGAAATGCCCGCTGATTTAAACGATTATTTCAATAAAAAAAAGCCAGGTAATGACAACAGAGGCTCTAGTCAAAATAGCGACAAAGAGCCGCCTTTCAAAAAGGACTTTAAAATGCCAAATTTACCAAGTGGTTTTGGTAAATTTGGAGCACTTGCCTACATTGTAATTGCAATTATTGCTATTTTTGCTATCACACAGCCATTTAAAGTGATTCACTCAGGTGAAGTTGGTATTAAGTCTACAGCAGGTAAATATGAGCCAAATCCTTTACAGCCAGGCTTTCACTTCTTTTTACCTTTTATCCAAGACATCATCATCGTGGACACCAGAGTTAGGATCATAAACTATACTTCTGGTGAGGATATGGGCGAATCAATGCAAAAATCATATCAAGGCGTTGGCGCTGGAATTTTACGTAAAAATTCTATTTCAGTGCTTGATGCTAGAAATTTGCCAGTTAGCATTGATATTACTGTGCAATACCGTTTAAATCCAGAAAATGCCCCTCAAACTATTGCCTCTTGGGGTCTTAGCTGGGAGAGCAAGATAGTTGATCCTGTCGTTCGTGACGTGGTTCGTAGTATCGCTGGTAAATATACAGCAGAAGAGCTTCCAACAAAGAGAAACGATCTAGCAAGACAAATCGATGATGGCATAAGAAAAGACATCGACTCTCAGCCAAATAAGCCAGTTGAGCTTTTAACAGTCCAGCTTCGTGAGATCATCTTGCCTTCAAAGGTAAAAGAGCAGATTGAGCGCGTCCAAATCGCTAAACAAGAAGCCGAAAGAACAAAATACGAAGTAGAAAGAGCAAATCAAGAGGCCTTAAAACAAGCCGCACTTGCTGAAGGTACAGCTAAAGCTGCGATCATTGAAGCAAAAGGTAAGGCTGATGCAATTAAAATCGAGGCTGACGCAACTGCGTATGCAAACAAAGAGGTTGCAAAAAGTGTCGATCAAAATCTACTAAATTTAAAGCAGATCGAGACGCAAAACAAATTTAACGAGGCTCTAAAAGAAAACAAAGATGCTAAAATTTTCTTAACACCTGGCGGAGCTGTGCCAAATATCTGGCTGGACGCAAAAGATAAAGCAAGAGCTAGCTCAGTAAGCGAGAGATAAAAATGAATAGCGTAACAAAAAGTATAGACTGGCAAAAGGTTGGTGGATTGCTTCCAGTAGTGGTTTGCGACCATGCCACAAATGAAGTTTTAATGCTTGCTTACATGAACGAAGAAGCATTAAATTTAAGTCTATCTAGCCGTTACGCTCACTACTTTTCACGCACCAAAAATAGAATTTGGAAAAAAGGCGAAGAAAGTGGCAACACTCAAGAGATAAAGGCTGCTTTTTTAGACTGCGACAACGATACTTTGCTTTTAAAAGTGATTCAAAACGGAGGCGCTGCTTGTCACACTGGAGCAAGGTCGTGTTTTTTTAATGAGATAAATTTACATGACGGCAAAATTTTAGATACAAAAGTTGAAGTCAAAAAAATAAATTATGGTGTGCTTGACGAGCTTTACCATGTAATAGAAGATAGGAAGTTAAACGCTAACCCTGAAACTTCATATGTAGCAAGTCTTTTTAAAAAAGGTGAAAATCAAATTTTAAAGAAAGTTGGCGAAGAGGCTGGCGAATTTATAATGGCTGCAAAGGATCTTAGTTTCGCGGAAAACTCAAAGCAAGATGAGCAAAAAGCAAAAGATGATCTGATCTACGAAGCAGCCGATCTTTGCTTTCATGCACTTGTAGCACTTTCAGCCCATAATATTCATCCAGATGCTGTAAAAAACGAACTTGCAAGACGTTTTGGTATGAGCGGCATTGAAGAGAAAAGATCGCGAGATGTTAAACAGCATTAAGCACAACTTGCTTTTTGTATTGCAAAATGCAAAGCTCATTGATTTTCTAACCTATGGCTGGATATTTTTAGCTTTTATACTAATCGTACTTTTAGGAATTTTTATCGCGATAAAATCGTGGTGGCAGATAGGATTTTTATTTATTTTGGCTGCTTTTTTCGGACTTTTTGTAGGTAATTACTACGCAAACAAATATATAAATGAAAATTTAAGGCCAGTTAGTATAAGCAAAATAACCACCAAGCAGCTTCAATATGTTGATGCGCTAATGGTTGATTTTAATATTACAAATAATTCAAATAATGCACTTAGTATCTGTAAAATCGAGCTTGACTTCTATCTAAGCTCAAGGCAAAATACGAAAGACTTTTTTAACTCACTTAATCCATTTGCTAGAAAAAGAATCATCTTAAACGAGGAATTTTTACCAAAGCAAAGCATTGAGGTTAAAGAATTTGTCAATGATTTCGCATTTATAGACTACAATATCTCTAAGAAAGTGGAGTGTTTTTGATGAGCTCAGCATATTTTACGATCGTTCATATTATCGTTCTTTTTGCGATTGCTCTACTTTCTATTTTGTTTCTTGTGTTGTCGCTTAGAGCTGAGCGAAAGCTATTTTTATCACTATTTTTTACAAATATTCTAGTCTCAACCACTCTTGCTGTTTTTTTGATGCTAGTGCTTGACAAATATACAAAAAAAGGCATGCTTGAAAATGTAAAAAGTGAGCGAATTTTACGAAATGAGAGTATTGTTTTTAAGGGACAAGTGAGAAATATTGGTAAATTTACAATTAGCAACTGCACGCTGACAGTCAAACTAATCAATCAACCGCTAAATAAAAATGACCTTGGCGGTGAAGCATTTTTTAAGCCAAGTGGGCTTTCATTTTTCTCATGGGTTCTTGGCACAGATAAGGACGAGAGGCCAAATACAGTTGAATATAAATTTGATGTAGCCAAAAATTTACCAAAGCAAAAAAGCACACCATTTACCGTATATATGCCATATCCGCCTTACTTTAAAAACGGCATGAATATCACAAAGCTAAATTGCTACTAATCAAATTTAAAGCAAATTTTTACAAATTTCATAGGATAAAGCACTAAGTCTTAGTTTGATTTTAGATTAAATTTTATCTTTTAAGTATCTGCAATGAATACAAATTTTTAAAATAAAGTTTTAAAAAGTACAAAGTATATCAAGTAGCCTGCCCAATTTTTGTAGGTCATTTAAAAAGAGCTGCTTTGTCTTTTGTGTAAATTCTTTTGCTTCCTCTAGGATTTTAGTCTCGGCTATATTATAAACAAACTCTTTTTTTAGGATCTTTGCACCTTTTTTATAAAAGAAATTTGCCTCTATTAAGCTTGCAAAAAAACTATCATCTCTTAAATAGTAGTTTGTTGCTACATTTACATACACCGGTTTTTGCAACAAAAAATCGCCACAAACACTATTTTGTGAGCTAAATTTAACACTCTCAAGCGCATCAGGTCTTATCTCATAAAATTTTATATCATTAGCTTTTTTTAAAGCCAGAATATCACTTGATTTATTTAAATTTATAGAGTTGTTATTTACTTCAAGTACATTTATAGTACCCTTTGCAAGAGAATAAGCATTTAAAATTTTATCTTCTGCTAAAAAATTTACTATACCAAAAAATGGCACACTAGTATTTTGTTCTGCAAAATTTTGAGCAGTTTTTATTTGTAGCTGCTGTTTTGTGCCATTTATCTCATAGTAGCTTACGTAAATAGAAATTTCATCTTTTTTGCTTGGACTCTTTTGTGAGCAACCACTAAAAAATATTGCAACAAGCAAAAAAATGGCTAAATTTTTCACTTTATGAAATAGTCACCATCAAAGCTTACAAGCGAATATTTTCGCTCATTACCGATACTTTCTTTAAGTTCGTCTATACTTAAAAATTCTAAGCTATCTGCACCGATATATTCTCTTACTTCCTCTGCATTTTTTTTAGAGCTTATTAACTCTTCAAAGCTTGGCGTATCGATACCGTATCGCTCTGGGTATTTAAGCTCAGGGCATGCGACTCTAAAATGAATCTCTTTAGCGCCCGCATGTCTTAAAAGATCAACCACCTTTTTTGAAGTAGTACCGCGAACGATACTATCATCAATAACAACGATACTTTTACCCTTTAGAACCGATGACATCGGGTTAAGTTTTAGCTTAACTTTTAAATTCCTCATCTCTTGGCTTGGCTCAATGAAGGTTCTACCCACATAGTGGTTCCTAGTGATAGCTAGCTCAAATGGGATTTTGCTCTCATTTGCATATCCAAGTGCTGCTGGTACTCCACTATCTGGTACAGGTACGACAAAATCTGCTTTAATTTTGCTCTTCTTAGCTAGTACTTCACCCATTTTTTTTCTAACTTCATAGACACTTTTACCTTCTATCACGCTATCTGGGCGAGCAAAATAGATATATTCAAATGCACAAATTCTAGGATCTGGATCATAAATTTGGATACTTTGAAACTCACTTTTTCCATGTTCAAAAACTATCATCTCACCAGGCCTAATATCTCTTATAAAGCTAGCCCCCACAAGATCAAAAGCACAAGTCTCGCTAGCTACGATATATCCACCATCTTTTAGCCTGCCAAGACTTAGTGGCCTAACACCCCAGCGATCTCTTATGGCAAAGGTTTTATGGCGTGACTGGATAAGCAGACAATAAGCACCCTTTATCTTGTCAAGTGCCGCAATAATGCGGTCCTGCAAGTGTTCGCTATGGTTTCTTGCGATTAGATGGATGATATTTTCAGTATCCATATTTGTCTGAAATATCGCACCATCCTTAATAAGCTCATCTCTAACCTCATCTTTATTTACCAAATTTCCATTATGGACGATTGAAATTTGTCCCAAAGAATAGTTAGCGGCTATTGGCTGGGCGTCACGACCTGAGTTTTTACCAGCAGTTGCATAGCGGTTGTGACCGATCGCCATATCACCTTTTAGTGATCTTAAAATTTCTTCATTAAAGACCTCTGTAACTAGGCCATTACCCTTGTGAGTAGAAATTTCTCCGTCATCACAAACGCTAATACCACTTGCCTCTTGGCCACGATGCTGCATAGAAAATAACGCATAATACGCGGTCTTTGCTGCATCTTTAGAATTTATAATACCAACTATTGCACACATTTTTTTCCTTTAGTTTTCATCATCTTTGTAAATTTCAAGAACATTTTTGTAGTTAAACTTGATCTCATCGCCAGCATTTAAACAGTCTTTTGTAAATGGTTCATTGTCTAAAATGCCGGTAAATTCGCCGTTATTTGTCTCACTAACGACCACCCACATGCGCTCAACCTGAGCAAATTCATCATCTTCAAATCTAAATATAAGCTTTACTATATCGCCAGTTCTTAAATTTTGACGCTTTTCACGCTCCGGCAGGTAGAATTTATCACCAAATTCTAGCTTGTAGCTCTCTACATCATCAAGCTCAAATTTAATCATCAAGTCCTAAACTATCATCTATCGAGTAAAGGCCACTATTTTGATCTTTTAGCCAAATAGCAGCCCTGATCGCACCTTTTGAAAAGGTTGCCCTACTCGTTGCGGTGTGATTTAGCTCAATAAACTCGCCGTCATTATAAAAGCCAACTGTGTGGCGACCGACCACATCGCCACCACGAAGCGCCATGACTGCGATCTCGTCTTTGCTCCTAGCCCCTACCATGCCAGTTCTACCAGTTACTAAAACATCTTTTAAATTTAAATCCCTAGCCTCAGCCACGCAACCAGCTAAAGTCATCGCTGTGCCGCTTGGAGCATCCTTTTTGTGCCTGTGGTGTTGCTCTACGATCTCTATGTCAAATTCTCTTAATGTTTTTGAAGCAATCCTTGCAAGGCGGTTTAGTACAGCTACGCCCAAACTCATATTTGTTGCGTAAAGAATAGGCATAGCTCCCGATGCTAGGTGAAGTAGGTTTTTATCTTCGTCATTTAGTCCGGTCGTACCGATAACTAGTGGTTTTGGATTAGTTCTAGCGTAGTTTAGCAGCACCATGGTCGCCTCTTTTTGACTAAAATCGATTATTACATCGCATGCTTCAAAAAATTTAGCAAAGTCGTTTGTCAAAAGTTCGCTACTTAAATTTTCAACCTGATTTTTTTGGCTAAAAGCGATGCTTAAAGTGGCATCTTTTTCATCTTTTAAACAAGAAATGATACTTTGAGCCATCTTTCCGCTAGCGCCGTAAAGGCCTATTCTTACCAAAATTTATCCTTTGATTTTTGGTTGAAATTTAACATAAAATTTATTATAGATAGATTACAAATAGGCTTTAAAAATACGTATAAAATCAAAAATTTGATAGAAAAAAAGAAGAAAAATTTAGCCAAAAATTTGGCTAAATTTAAGTATTAATGTAAGCTTTCTATATAACTCATAGCGCTTAGTGCAGCCACTGCGCCATCACCTGCTGCTACGATGACTTGCTTTGGAGCGTCCTCTCTGATGTCGCCTGCTACAAAGAGCCCTTTTAGACTAGTTTGCATCTTAAGGTTTGTCTTAACCTGTCCACCATCAACCATCTCGCAGATAAATTTGCCATTTTCATCTTTTAAAATTTCGTTATTTACATTTAGTCCCACAAAGGTAAAAATTCCTGGCACATCAAGCACGCGCTCACCATTTTTGGTATCAAGCACGATCTTCGTTAGTCCCATTTTATCGCCAAGCGCCTCTTTTATCGTCGCACTTGTTATGAACTCGATCTTCTCATTTTTTCTAGCTTTTTCAACTGTGGTTGGCGCTGCTCTAAACTCGTCACGTCTATGGATTAGATAGACTTTTGAGCAGATATTTGCTAGATAAAGTGCCTCTTCAACGGCTGTGTCGCCACCGCCAAGAACAGCTACCTCTTTGTTTTTGTAAAAAAAACCATCGCATGTCGCGCATGTGCTAACGCCTTTGCCAAAGAACTCATCTTCACCCTTAAAGCCAGCACGTCTTGGAGTTGAGCCAGTTGCTACGATGACAGCCTTTGCCTGCTCGCTCTTGCCGCCTTCAAGTAAAATTTCAAAGCTGCCGTCGCTATTTTTTCTAACGCCAACAACGTTTGCCCATTTATGAACTAGCCCAAATGCGCTGCACTGCTTCCACCAAGTGCTCATAAAGTCAAAGCCGCTCTCGCCAGGGGCTTTTTGACCTGGGTAGTTTTCTATCTCTGAGCTAGAGGTGATCTGACCGCCAGGCTCGCCTTTTTCAAACATTACAACATTTTTTAGTCCGCCTCTAGTGGCGTAAAGTCCGGCGCTTAGTCCTGCTGGACCGCCTCCGATGATCGCTAAATCAAGCATAAATTTCCTTTATTCTAAAACATTTATGGGCGAATTTTGTTTATAAATTTCACCCCTTTGATGAACTATCTCAACACTACTTGGAAGCTTTGTAATGCTCAAATTTCGCATCAGCTCTAGGACCGTATTTATATCCGAGCTTATGTATTTTAGTGTTGAGTTTGACTCATATCTTTTTTGAAAGATATCGATTGCCACAACTGTTTCATTTTTGATTGGTAAAATTTCATCTAATTTTAATTGATTTGAGCTGAAGATTAAAAGCGTGTATTTTGGCTCTTTTGGAGTGAAAATTTCGCTTTTTTCGTAAAAAACTAGCTTCGCAAAATCAACAAATTTATATTGTGAAAAACGATAGTTGCTATACGCAAATACAGCTGCTATCATAGCTGCACCAAAAAATGAACCAAATATATATGTAAGAGGAAGTAGGCTTCCTCTTCTTTTTTCGCTCATTAAAGAAGCGAATTTAGTTTGTCAGTTAAGGCTTGTTTTGACTGTGCACCGACCATTTGCTCAACTAGCTCGCCATTTTTAAAAAATAGCAATGTTGGGATCGATCTGATGCCAAATTCAACTGCAAGATCTTGTACTTCGTCAGTATTTACCTTGCAAATTTTTGCTTTACCGTCAAAGTCTTCAGCAAGTTCTTCGATCACTGGAGCTAGCATACGGCAAGGTCCGCACCATGGAGCCCAAAAGTCTACTAAAGCAACGCCCTCTTTTGTAACATCAAAATTTTCTTTTGTAAGTTCGATGTATTTTCCCATTTTTTCTCCTTATTTTTAAAATGTGGCAATTATACAAATTAAATTTAAATTTTATCTAAATAATAAATTTTATTATAAACTAATATTTTCTATCAGTTCTAAATTTTTATTTTTTATGACGAGTAAATCGACTTGAAAATCTCTATTTGGCTCATTTTTCATCATATAAAAATTTATAGTTTTTAAAATTTTTATATATTTTGCCTTATTTAGTCGGTATTCTGCCTCGTATTCTCCACTAGTTGCTTTTACCTCTATAAAGTGTAAAATTTTATCACTACTTAGTGCAATAATGTCGATCTCACCAAATTTAGAGTGAAAATTTCTCTCTAAAATTATAAAACCAAGCTTTTGTAAAAATTCACACGCCCTATCTTCTGAGCTTTTGCCAAAGAGATACTCTTTTAACCCCAAGCTACTCCTCGATCCTCATCATAAATGGCTCTTCTTTTATATACTCTTGCTCTTTTAAAATTTCAATTGTCCTTCTTACATCAGCCTCAAGACTCGTATGTGTCGTAAAAAACAATACCGCAAATTCGCTCTCATCTTTTGGTTTTTGAAGTATGCTATCAATCGATAAGTTATTTTCGCTCATTAAATTTGTAATCTTTGCTAGCACGCCCATTTTGTCTTCGACTTTTAACCTAAAGTAGTACTTCGTCTTTATCCTATCGCGGTCAAGTAGCTCAAGCGTATTTAATTCAAACGGCGCTTTATATCCAAGCATCGGCGATTTGCTATCTCTTGCGATGTCGATAAGATCGCTGATCACCGCGCTTGCCGTTGCATCGCCACCAGCTCCAGGTCCATAGTACATCGTCTCGCCAACGACCTCGCCAACGACACTGATCGCATTTGTTACGCCACTTGCCTTTGCTATCATTTTATTTTGCGGTACAAGTGCTGGATGTACACGTAGTTCGATTTTACCCTCGCTTTTTTTGGCAATTGCTAGAAGTTTTATTGAGTATTCGAAATCTTTTGCAAAAAATATATCTTCAGGTGTAATATTTTGAATACCTTCTATCAAGATATCCTCTGGATCGCCGTGCACACCGTATGCGATGCTTGCCAGTATAAGAAGCTTATGAGCCGTATCAAAGCCACCCACATCAAAAGTAGGATCAGCCTCAGCGTATCCAAGCTCTTGCGCCTTTTTAAGTACGTCTTTAAAATTTGAGCCCTCGTCCATCATCGAGGTTAGGATAAAGTTACTAGTTCCGTTTAGTATGCCATTTATACTAACGATATGATTTGCGCTTAAGCCTTCTCTTAATGCTCTAATGATCGGTATGCCCCCAGCCACGCTTGCTTCAAAGCCAAATGGTATATTTTTGGCTAAATTTTGCAAAGCATATCTGTGATAGGCCAGAAGTGCTTTGTTTGCGGTCACGACTGCTTTTTTTCGCTTTAAAATTTCACTCACAACCCTAAAAGGCTCTTCCACACCACCCATAAGTTCGACAAAAACGTCAATATCATCGCGGTTTATAATGCTATTTATATCGTCAGTCAAAGGGATGCCAGCATCTCTTTTTTTATTTAAATTTCTAACCACTCCGATGACTGGTACTATCTCCTCGCCACTTCTTGCTGCGATTAGCTTTTTATTTTTTAGTAAAATTTTAACAACTGACTCGCCAACTGTTCCAACACCTAATATCGCTACATTCATTCAAATTCTTTCAAATATTTTTTTATATTTCTTGCTGCTTGTCTTATTCTATTTTCGTTTTCGATAAGAGCTAGACGCACATAGTCGTTTCCGCCCTCGCCAAAACCGATACCAGGGCTAACTGCGACTGATGCCTTTGTAAGAAGCTGCTTTGAAAACTCAAGACTGCCTAAATGGCTAACTTTTGGTGGTAGTTTCGCCCAGATAAACATACTAGAGCTTGGTTTTTTAAGCTCCCAACCAGCCTGAGCAAAGGCCTCTATCATCACATCTCTTCTTTTTTCATAAATTTGGCGTATCTCTTCAACGCAGCTTTGATCGCCATCAAGTGCAACTGTGGCAGCCACCTGTATCGGCGTAAACATGCCGTAATCAACCCATGATTTTATCTTTTTAAGTGCTGCGCAAAGTCTTTTATTTCCACACATAAAGCCAACTCTCCAGCCAGCCATATTGTAGCTTTTTGAAAGAGTGTAGCACTCGACTGCGACATCTTTTGCGCCATCTACTTCAAAGATACTTGGCGTTTTGTAGCCATCAAACGTAAGATCAGCGTAGGCGATGTCAGAGATAACGTAAAATCTCTCTTGTTTTGCGATGCTTACAAGGCGCTCGTAAAAGCTCTTTTGCACAGTCACAGTCGTTGGATTGTGAGGAAAATTTACGACTACATATTTTGGTTTTGGCGAGCTTGCATGTATCGTTTGGATCAAATTTTCAAAAAATTTATTCTCATCTAGCTCAAATTTATCATTATAGTGAAGTGGCATCTTTGCGACACTTCCACCAGCAAATAAAAACGCTTGCGTGTGTATCGGATAGGCAGGATCAGGCACGATAGCCACATCGCCTGGGTTTATCACAGCTTGAGCTAAGTGAACAAAGCCCTCTTTACTACCCATCGTGGCGACCGCTTCAGTGTCTGGATCTAAATTTACGCCGTATTTGCGCTTATACCAGTTGCAAATGGCAAGACGAAGCTTATAAATTCCAGCACTGGCTGAGTAGCCGTGAGTCTTGTCCTTTTGCGCACTTTCGCATAGTTTATCGACAATGTGCTGTGGCGTTCTGCCCTCAGGATTACCCATAGAAAAGTCGATGATGTCCTCTCCAGCTCTTCGTGCTGCCATTTTTATTGCATTTACTTCGGCAAAAACGTAGTTTGGCAAACGCTCAATTGTATTAAATCTTATCTCATCAAACACTGCTTACTCCTATTTTATAAGCTTGATAATTATCTCATTTTTTATATTATTTATATCAACATTGTCGCTAATTAATGCGTATTTTGCGCCTATTGCTAAATTTATAGAAACGGCGGTTTTTGCTTGCTCCTCTTTTATAGAGTCAATCTGATTTAAATTTTTATCATAAATTCTAATAAGTGGCATCCATCTATTTGACTCTTTTGACGCGATATCCAGACTACTTGCACCCTCAACATCAACAAAATAAGTACCACCGCTTTTTAAAAGTGGCGTCTCTTCATCAAAATTTACCTTTGTAGCCTTAAGAATCATATTCTGAGCATCTAAAAATATCTCCAAATTCCCATCAACTCTATCAAATCCTAAAATTTTAAAACCGCTTTGACTAAGTGTTATGCTTAATAAACTTGGATCTATTCCGCCATTTTTTATGGCCGAAATTCCATAAGAAATTTGATCTCCATTTTTTAGAGAATTTATCCTTGAAATACTTATATTGGCATCATCTAGAGTTGAATTTATTGATTTTACAAATAATGCAGAAGGAACCTTTTGCTCGCTTATAAATTTTAAATTCAAACTATTTGAACCAAATGAAATGCTATCGTAACTTGAGTTTTGTTTTAATCTTGATACTAGCTCACTGACATTGAGTGAGCCATTTTGGTCTAAATTTTCTAAAGAGATTTGCACATTTTCAGCATTGCTTAAAGCACTTGCACTAGTTTGTAAGCTAAAAGCATAGGCAAATACACTAAAAGCGGTGAAAATCGCTATTTTTCTTACCAAGATTTACCCTTGTTAAGTTCTACAAACTCATCATAGCTCACAAATTTCATCTCTCCATTTTCCACTAAAAATCTAGCTGGACGACTTGGATTATATTTTGTTACCTTATCGCCGATCTTTAGCTCAATGTTGCCATTTCCACAAACTACGAGCTGTCTTTGGTCTAAATTTATATTTATGCTTTTACTTGTGTCGTTTGATACTTTTTGACCATTTTCAAGATTAATGATGCCTATCCAGACGCGTTGTTTTGGTGTAATGACCGCCTCATTTAGTGGCTTTGTAATGTTTTGCTCTATCTTAGGAGCTGGCTGAGCTGCCATGCTTGGCTTTACAGCATTTTGCTCCATGTTTGCAGGACTTGTTGTCACATTTTGCTCAACTGGAGCTGAAATTTTCAAGTTTGATGCGTTTGCCTCTATTTTAGGGCTATTTTGAGAGATGGTGATATTTGTATCGATGATATTTTTCTTCACCTCATTTACTATGCTTGACTGCGAATAGCTGACGCTTTTATTCTCATCATTTAAAAACGATAAAAAATTCTCGATATATTTGTAAGCATCAAAATGATATGCCCCACCAGCGATAATAGCTAAAATGATGAGCCAAAATAAAAATCCAGCACCGCCACTACCGCTTTGTTTTTGTATGGTAATATCTTTTGGAGTGTAAGAAGAAATTTTTGGAGTAACTTTAGTTTTGTGACTCTCATCTGGAGTATTTTCTTGCATAAAGGCATCATATTCAGCGAGCAACTCGCTCAAATCAACATTATATTCACGTTGTAAAATTTTGGCATAACCTCTAATGTTTAAACGTGATAATTTTTCAAAATTTTTATCAAAAATATATTGTAAAAATGTAGGCTCAATATGCGTTTTACGTGAAATTTCCTTTATGCCTATCTCTTTTAAATTCTCTAATTCATTCATCTATCATCCTGTCACAAATTATTGCAAAAGCTGCACTTACATTTAAGGAGTCCCAGCCCTCTTTTAACTTTATACCAATACACTCATCGCACTTTGCTAGAGCCTTTTGCGGTATGCCTTCGCCCTCTGAGCCCATCACTAAAGCTCTTTTACCGGCAAACTTCATCTCTTTTACGTTTTTGCCATTACTTGCTGTTGCATAAATTTTAAAACCAAATTGCTTTAGTTCATTTAACAAACTAAGCCCGTCTTCAAAAATCGCTATTGGTATCTCATAAGCAGCACCACTACTTGATCTTAAAACGCCTTGCATATTTATACTTTTTGCTACTATTACAAGACCTTCGCAGCCTAGAGCATAAGCACTTCTAGCGATAGCACCGATATTGCCAACGTCACTTATGCCGTAAAGAATGGCGATAAAATTTAGCTTTTTAAGCTCAGCAATGTCTGAAAATTCAAACTCACTAACATTTGCTAAAAAACCTTGATGGTTTCCGCCGCGAGCTAAAGACTGCGCTTTTTGATTATCCACGCGAATAATTTTTTTGCCTGTGCCACAAATTTTAGAGAAGAGTTTTTTGTCACACTCTTTTGATAGATATATCTCTTCTAATATCTGCGGTCGCTTGTTCAAAATATGTAAAAATAGTTGTTTTCCGTATATTATCATGGTAACTTATGGTAGCTAAAGTCAATTAAAATTTAACTTATTTTTGTATGCAACTAGAGTAAATTTTGCACTTTCGTTTTAGTGTCACTTAGTAGTTTTGTAGGCTATAATTTAAGCTTTTATAAGCTCATCATATATCTTTTTTACATCTTCTCCAGTTATTTTATTAAGCAATTTTGCTTTTACTTTTGGAGCAAGATCAAGCGAAAGTATCTCATCTTTTGTGATATTTTGAGTGGCTGTTTTGTCACTTTTTGAGATGACGACTGCCCACTCTCCACTTAAATTTGCTTTTTCTAAAATTTGGACTAAATTTTTGGCTCTATCCTTAAATTTAGTCTCAAATTTTTTGGTGGCCTCTTTTATAGCAAAAATTTCTCTCTCAGGTTCTAAATTTGCGATGCTTTGCACCAAGCTTAATATACGTTTTGGGCTTTCATAGATCACGGCTGGATAGGCTAAATTTAAAGCATTTTGTATAGCCAAAGACCTATCTCTGCCAGTATTTGGCAAAAATCCTAAAAATACAAATTCCTTATCGCAAAGTCCGCTTGCAGCTACACTTAAAAGTGCAGCATTTGCTCCACTTAAAATTTCATATTCAATGTTATTTTTTTGAGCGTATCTTACTAGACTTACTCCAGGATCGCTGATACCTGGCATACCAGCATCGCTCATGTAGGCTACATTTTTACTAAAAAAATCATCACTTAAATTTGTGAAAAAGTCATCTTCATTATGAGTGTGAAGTGAAATAAATTTTGAGATATTTATACTTGCGTCAAAGCGTTCGTTTAGCAGATTTACAAGGCTTTTGCAAACTCTTGTATCTTCGCAGATGGCTATCTCGCATTCACGCAAAATTCTAATCGCACGAAGCGAGATATCTTCTAAATTTCCTATTGGAGTAGGAATAAAGTAGAGCAAGGCTTATTTTTGAGCGTATTTTTTCTTAAATTTCTCAACACGGCCAGCACTGTCAACTATCTTTTCGCTGCCTGTGAAAAATGGGTGGCACTTGTCACAAATGTCAATTCTGATCTCGCTTTTGTTTGACTTTGTTTTAAAAGTGTTTCCGCAAGCACAAGTTACAGTGCAATCTACGTATTCTGGATGGATATCTTTTTTCATCATTTTTCCTTTATTATTTTTGGGCTAATTATCTACATTAAAAGTTGCTGATTATATAAAAAGAAATCTAAAAATCAAATAAATTAAGCTAGGAATTTTGCCGCTACTGAGATAACCGCAGTCTGTGATTTTAAGATATTTTTAGTATTTAGGCAGTAGCTATTTTTAAACTTAGCCATCTCTTCCTCGCTAAACCCACCCTCTGGGCCGATTATTAAAAGCTCGTCATCTTTTTTTTCATTTAAGCTTTTGCCACCAAAATTTATAGCTGAGACATTTTTATAAATACTCATTAGTTCGTCTAAATTTTTATAAATTTCAAACTCCATTAGTGAAGTTCGTCCACACTGCTCGCATGAAAGTGCATTTATATAGTTTAGCCTTTCAATATCTATCTTAAAATTTGCTTGAGAAAATTTAGTATAGACAAAAGCTATTTTACCAACGCCAAGTTCATTTAAAAATGGCAATGTCTTTTCTATCGTCTTTGGATCGACGATAGCCCAAGCGATCGTAAAGTCGAATTTTTGCTCGCCATTTGAGCTGGCAAAGACAAGACTTAAGCTCGCACTTCGCCTATCAATCTCATTAATTTCATAAATATACTCTTTAAAATCTCGTAAATTTCTAACACTTATTCGCTCACCAGCTTGCATTCTTCTAGCTTTTAGGTGCAAAAAAGCTTCATTTACTATCTTTAAGCTTTCATTACCTGCATTTTTATCATATAAAAATTTCATCTAAATCCCTGCAACTAGGACTAAAACAAGATCACAAAATCCCTTAATAAGGGCAAATTTTTTAAATTTTTCTAAATCGTCATTAGCTGCATAAATTTTTAGCCTTTTAAAACCTATGGCACTAAGTGCGATTAAAATTATTAAGATGATTAACATTTTTATGGCATTAAATTTAAACTCATATCCATAATACGCCCATAAAATAAGCCCGGTTAGCACAAGAAAACTAAGTAGCATATGATAAATCGGTAAAAAATATCTTATACGAAGCACATAGTTTTTACTATTGCTACCAAACTGAGTAAGTATTAAATAAAGCATATTACAGGCAACTAGTGCATAAAAAAATATCACATGAAAAGGCAAAGTGTATGCAAAAAGCAAGGAGAGATGTTCGTTCATTTCTTATCTTTAGGAGACTCGTTCTCTTCGACGACTGGCTCAGGTGGGAGTTGTTCATCGATTGTGACATTTGCGTCTGGTTGGGCTATGGTCACGTCACTCGGTACTGGCTCGCTAATATCATTTTTAGCCTCATCTTTATCTCCACAACCCACAAATAGACCAGCTATAAATAAAAAAGAAGTTATAATTTTTTTCATCAAACATCCTTTGGAATTTCTATTTTTAACCTATTTTTCATCTTCTCGAATAAATTTTTATCTTCCCACTCTTCTATGATAGCGTCTGAAAATTTGATCTCATCTAGCTTTATCTCGCCCATTTGCGCATTTACGGCATCCTCTTTAAAGCACTGTGCATAGCCAGTATCAGTCTCATGCACGATAATGCTATGAAGCTTCACTTCACGCTCACCGTTGTTCATCACGCTAAGCTCAAGTAGTCGCTCTATCATAACAAAAAATATACGGCAAAACTGCTCTGCACTTGGATTTAGCGGGATCTCGATCCATCTTGCCGAGTGCTTTTTTAGATCATTTTTATACTCGTCATTATCGTCTGAAAATATTGTCGTAGCATGATCAAAACTATCGACGATCGTTTTTATGTTTTGCTTCATTAAACCAAAATCATAAACCATGCCGGCATTATCAAGAAAATTTGAGCTAAGTAAAATTTCAGCCACATAGCTGTGTCCGTGGATGCTAGTTCTACAACGCTTTGAGCTACAAAATCTCACAATATGTGCATTTTCAAATCTAAAAAGCTTTCTAATAATCATCAAACACCTTCTTTATCGCTCCAAAGCCTGATGTGAATACGCTCTGAGTAGTTAAATCCATGCTTTATGGCAAATTCTGCTGTTTTTAAAGCATTTTCGTTTAGCTCAGCTTTATTCGCCCCTATTGCCATACACCAAACTGGCAAATCAGCTTGATTTTTTATATTTATAATCTCGTCCAACTCACTTTTGTCAAAGTGCGAGAGGACAAATTTTAAAAAGCTACTTCTTGCATTATTTTTAATAGCTAAAATAGCGTCTAAATTTATGCGTTTTTGCTCGCTAACTCCGCTATTTACTAGCTTTACACCAAGTGCAAAGTGGCATTTTTTATAAATTTCATATTTAGCAAAATTAATTAAGATAGTGCCATTCGTCTCAAAATGCACTTCATAATCTTCAAGCAATTTCTTTACCAAATTTATAAAATTTTCATTTTCATGCCAGATGAGCGGCTCGCCACCGGTTAAAACGATGATCGGTTTTTGCATTAAGCCTTTACATAGGTTATCAACTATGCCTAAAATTTCATCTACATCGCAAATTTTATAATTAAAATGCCCTTTAAAAACAGCCCTTATACTATCGCATCCTAGTAGGCTTTCACCAGTTTTTAAAGACTTTGTTTGCACGCCAAAGCCAGAGCAGTTTAAGTTGCAACCTAAAAAGCGTAAAAATATAGCGAGTCTACCTTGGTAAGCTCCCTCGCCTTGGATGCTTAAAAACGCCTCAACTAGCTCTAGCTCTTTGCTCATCAACCACCAGTTTGATAAAAGGCACGCGAAGAGGTTTCATTGCTAGCACCTATCGCCCATTTGTTCTCTTTTGGTTTGTTTGCTAGTACTTGCCTTAAAATTTCACTTGCAGCTACGATATCACCTTTTTCAACTGCTTTTTTGATACTTAGTGCTTCTTCAAAGTAAAGGCAAGGTATCAAAAGTCCTTCAGCACTTAGCCTGATACGGTTGCAACTCTCGCAAAAGTCGTGCTTGTGTGGATCTATGATACCAAATTTATAACCATCATCAAGTCTATAAATAGACGCAGGCGCATTTGGTAGTTTTCCATCTTTTGTAACATTATATTTTTGTGAGATAATTTTTAAAATTTCATCGCTACTTAGCCCTTTTAGATCATCTTTAGCGTGTGAATTTTCCATATACTCAATAAATCTGATCTGAGAATCTCTAAATTTAGCAAACTCTAGCAAATTTATAAGCTCATCATCATTTACACCTTTTAGTGCGACAGTGTTGATTTTTACCTTTAATCCAGCATCATGAGCTGCTTCAAAGCCAGCTAAAACTTCGTGCAAGACACTTTTTTGTGCGATAAATTTAGCCTTTTGCTCATTTAGCGTATCAAGCGACATATTTATGCGCTTTAGTCCAGCGTCTTTTAGCCTTTTGGCAAAATGTGAAAGCATATAACCATTTGTAGTAAGCGCTAGATCAATGTCTGGATTATAATCACTTATCATCTTTATAAAAACGTCTAAATCCTTACGTACAAGCGGTTCGCCACCAGTGATTCTTATCTTTTTTATACCTTCATCGATAGCCACTTTTACAAATAAAAATAACTCTTCAAAAGTTAATAAATTCTCTCTTGGCGTCCAGCTAAATGGCGTTGTAGGCATGCAATACCTACACCTAAAGTTGCAACGCTGAGTTACAGAAATCCTTAAATAATCAACAACCCGACCATATTTATCGATTAGCATAAAGCACCTTCTTAAGCTTGGTTAGAGCTTTTTATAATTTTTTCAATTATATGTTAAAAGATTTAAATCAAAATAAAAATTTAAGCCAATTTTTGTAGTTTAAGAGTAGATTAGTCTTTTTAAAATTAGCCTGCAAATTTAGGCTAATTTATGAAATTTAAGCACAAACTCGACTCGCCCCATTCCAACATGAAGGTCCTTTGCGATCATTGCTGCACTTTTTCCATCTTTAAACATTTTTAAAATTTGCTCTTCCTCATTGATGACGCTTGGTGCGATTTTATTAATATCTCTTGTTCGCTCTTCAAGACTAACTATCCTATCTTTTTGCTCCGTTGCAAAATCATCAATTACTCGCTCGATGCTCTTAATCGCACGAATTATTGGTACAATTTTCTCATTTACTTGCAAATCAATATTTTCTTTTATCTGTTTTTTAAGTGGCTCATATTGTTCACTATTTTTAAATGCCTCGCCCTCAAGCATTGAAATTTGCTTTTTTAGATTGAAATTTTCTTGCATAACGCTTTCTATCGCTCGCTCAAATCTCGCAAATTTTTTATTTGTCTCACTATCTTTTATCAACATTAAAGCTACTATTATCGCCAAAACGATACCAAAGCCTAAAAAAATATAAATTTCCATATTTTTCCTTTACGAATTCGCTCTCATTTCTCTTATCATTACACGCTCTCTGGCTGTTACGTAAGCGTTCCAGTCGGCCTCATCCTCTTCGTGCATATTTTCTATCTTTGCTAAATTTTCACCAATAGCTCTTAAATAAAGGCTCAAATTTCTCTTTGGAAAGATAGGCATAGCAATCCTTGCGTAGTAAATTTCATCTTTTATAAATTTTTCTTCTCTTATTTTTATATGTGTAAAGCCGATTTCTTCGACACTAGCCCTCTCTTTTAGTGGCAAATATTGCTTATGTTCATTTTTAATATAATCACTCAGCGCATCGACTTTTCTATGAAGCTCAATCAGCAAAGTTAATAAAACTTGATCGCTCTCTTTGGTTTCGCCACGTGATTTAGCTCGTTTTAGCCAAGCCCCAAGCGCGTCCTCTTCGCCCGGCAAGATAGAGTCAAACTCTCTTTTAAATTTCTCACTCCCATCTTTATCAGACTCAAATTCCATATCAAGAGGCGCTTTAAACAGCTTAATCTCACTCATAATACGCTAATCCAAACAAAGATAAAAAATAAAATTCCCAAATAGCCATTTAACGTAAAAAATGCTCTATCTATCTTGCTAAAGTCGCGTCTTACGATCCTATGCTCAAAAAATAAAATAACGCCACTTACTAAAATTCCAAAAAATGCCATCGCTTCAAGCCCAGCCGCCCAAGCAAAAAGTAGCCAAAATATAAAAGCTAAAGCGTGAAAAATAGCCGATAAAAAAAGTGTAGCCTTGTCGCCGTAAATAGCTGGTATGCTAAAGAGCTTGTTTTCTTTATCAAATTTCATATCCTGAAGTGAGTAAAGCAAGTCAAATCCAGCTACCCAAAATGTCACACCAAGGCAAAGTAATACGCTCCAAAGCGGTATAGCAGCGCTCACTGCGACCACGCCAGCAATCGGAGCAAGACCTAGGCTAAGACCAAGCACCAGGTGTGCTAGCTCGCTAAAGCGTTTAAATAGCGAATACCCACCAAGAACAGCTAAAATAGGAAAACTTAGCCAAAATGCTAGCGAATTTATAAAATAAGCGCATACAATAAAAATAAACGCATTTGCCACGATAAAAAGCTGCATATTGCTCCTACCTATACGACCATCAACACTTGGGCGGCTTGCAGTTCGCGGATTTAGCTTATCGATATCTTCGTCTTTATATCTATTAAAAGCCATAGCAAAATTTCTAGCACTAACAGCGCAAAAAGTACCTAAAATAAGCAGTTTTAAGCCAAACCAAGCCGAGCCACTTTCTATCTTGCTAGCAACTATCATCGCAACAAAAATAAAAGGCAAAGCAAAAACAGAATGCTTAAAAACGATAAGTTCAGCGATAATTTTTAATTTTTCTATCATTTGATAAATTTCCATTTTCTTTAAAAATGGTTGATTTTACACCATTTTGCTTTAAATTTGAATTTATATTATCATTACAAGAATAATTTAAAACAAAGGGTTATTATGGGCAAAGTAGCGATTATTGGAGATAGTTTTAGTGCGTTATTTACGGCTTACGAATTAGCTAAAAAAGGTGAAGAAATTTTAATTATTAGCAGCCAAAAAGATGATTTTACAAATGGAATTTTAACGCCTTTTGGTACACACGCTCTTGCAAAAGATGGAGCGATATCTAGCTCATTTATGGGGCTAGTTAGCAAAAAAAGCGAGCTTGATATAAGTATTTGCTTAAATGAAACCTTTAGAGCTTGGATGACAAATTTTACACTTAAATCAACCAAAGCTCACGACAAAAAGATGCAAATTTTGTTTTCAAAATTTGGCAAAAAAAGCTTTGAAATTTTAAGAGAGCTAAACAACAAATATCCGCAGATAAATTTCGATGAGAGCGGCGTTTATCTACTTTTTAGCAATGACGAAAGCTTTAAAAAAAGGCTTGATGAGATAAAAGTTGCCCATAGCGAGCAAGAAATTTTAAGCGTAGATAAAGAACTTGCAAATTTTGGGCTAATAAATAAAAACATAAAAGGCGCTATAAATTTAGCCAAAAACGCAAGTATTGACACAAATGAGCTCAAAAAAGCTTTGATAAATGAGCTAAATTCTCTTGGTGTAAAATTTATAAATGATGAAATTTATGAGCTAAAAACGCAGGGGCAAATAGTGCAAAAAACTATCGGCAATAACGGCGAATATGAGGCCGATAACTTTGTGATCGCTTCAAAAAATTTAGAGCTTTCAAATAAGCTAGGCACGAGCTTAAATGCGATTTTGGCTAAATTTTACACCATTGATCTTAGCCTAAACGAAGAGCAAATCCCTAAAAAAGCAATCATTTTAAATGATCTATTTGCCAAAATTTATCCAACTAAAAATGGCGTTACGATTATTACAAATTTACAAGTCGGCGCTATCGATACGCTTGTTAAAACTGAAAAGATTAATGCATTTTTAAATGAGCTAAAGATACATCTTGGCATAAGCGAGCTAAAAGAGCCTAGCTTTAGAGCAAACTACGTGCTTCTTAGCTCAAACGATAAGCCAGCTCTTGGACGCGATAACATATATAGCAACTTGATCTATAACCAAGCTTATGGACTAAATGAGCTTAGCTTTGCTCCGTATTTTGCCGGTGTTTTGGCTAGTCTTATAAAAGATGGCAAAAATAACGAGGAAAATGATGAAATTTTACTCTTTAGCTCGTTTTACGAGGGCTAGACTTGTTTAAAGAATTTGCAATAATTGGCACCACAGCAAGCGGCAAAAGCGATCTTGCATTTGAGCTTGCAAAGAAGCTTAACGGCATCATCTTAAGTCTTGATTCGCTTGCACTTTATAAAGAGATAGATATCGCCAGCGCAAAGCCAAATAAAGAGCAGCTTGAAGCCATAAAGCACTTTGGTGTAGATGAAATTTATCCTGATGAAGAATTTAGCGTTGGGGCATTTTTTGAAATTTATAAAAATGCAAAGAATTTTGCGCGCTCACAAGACTGCCCACTCATCATTACAGGAGGTAGCGGCTTTTATCTAAAATCAATGCTTAGCGGACTTGCACCAGATGTGCCAAAATGTGAGCTAAATTTAAGCAATGAAGAAATTTATGAGCTAGCTGTAAAAATTGATTCTGAGTTTGCAAGTAAATTTAGTCAAAATGACTCTTATCGCCTCGAAAAATGGTATCAAATTTATAAATTTAGTAGCCAAATTCCAAGCATTTGGCTAAGAGAAAATACTAAAGAGAGTATCGTAAAAGAGCTGGCGATATTTGAAATTTTATGGGATAAAGATGAGCTTAGAGAACGTATCAAAATGAGAACAAAAGGTATGCTTGAAGCTGGGCTCATAGATGAGGCAAAATTTTTATTTGATAAATACAAAAGTGAGCCAAAACCCCTAAAATCAATAGGTTTAAAAGAGTGCAAGCAAGTTTTAGATAAAGAAATTTCTCAAAACGAGCTTGAAGAACTCATAGCTACGCACACGGCTCAGTTAGCAAAACGTCAGAGAACCTTTAATCGCTCACAGTTTGAAAAAAAATTTGTAGGTGATTTGAACCAAATTAGAAGTGAAATTTTAAAATTTTTAAGAGAATAAAAACTAGCCCACAAGGGCTAGTTAATAAAATCAAATAGGCATAACCCTAATTTTTGGGCTTAAGCTCTCTTGCAAGACATTTTCAATCGCATAAAGAGTGCCAGTTGAGCCACTTGCACAGCCCGAGCAAGCACCAAGATAGCGGATATAAATATCAGTATTTTCGCCGTTATCATTTCTAATATCTAAAATTTCTAAATTTCCACCATCCATCTCGAGCATTGGGCGAATTTCTTTATCTATGACAGACTCTACTGCCTTTAGCTGCCCTACCATCGTCATATTTTCAAAGCTAATGTCACCTAAAGTGTGATTTGCTTGGGCATTTGCCTGAGCTTCGATCTTCTCACGCTCCATCTCAGCCCTAGTATCACGCAAAATATCTACCAAATAATATTCTCTTTTTTCATGGCCACCAGGCTTTACGCAAGACTTGCAAAATGCACCAGCTTTGGTGTATTGCGTAATCTCCTCAACTGTGTGAAGGTCATTTAGTCTTATCACTTCTTTAATCGTACCAAGGCTTACCCTAGCGCACTCGCAAACGATGATCTCATCTTCAAAATGCTCTGGGTCTATGCCTTTATAGCTTGCAGCTGCTGCTTTTATAACGTCATACGCCATAACTGAGCAGTGCATCTTTTGAGGTGGAACTGCTGGCGTTTCTGGATTGTCGCGCATAGCCTTTTCGACATCAAGGTTTGTGATCTTGACTGCTTCATCAACTGTTTTGCCGATACAAAGCTCAGCCATCGTATCAGAGCTAGCTATCGCTGTGCCACAGCCAAAGCTTTTAAATTTAGCATCTATTATTTTGTCTGTCTTTTCATCAACAAGCCAGTATAGCCTAACCGCATCACCGCAACTTTCTGCACCAAAGTCAGCCACAATAAGCTTTGCATTTGCTTTTTTAGCATCTTCTTCGGTTATCTCTCCCATAAATTTAGGATTATTCATCCTGTCTTGCACTACCTTAGAATACTCATCCCAGATAGAGCCTCCGATCAAATTATTCTTTGCCATGTTATTTTCCTTTAAATTTTATAATCCGCTCTTATGCCATTCTGGGGCGTAGGCAAATGTACTAGAGATACCTCTTAGTCTATTTACCGCTTTTGTTATATGCTCGATCGCATAATCAATCTCTTCTTCTGTATTAAATCTAGAAAGAGATAGTCTAAGTGCGGTGTGAGCCAGCTCTTTATCTGCCCCTATGGCCTCCATTATTGGGTTACTCTCTAATGTTTCACTTGCACATGCTGAGCCAGTTGAAGCTGCGATGCCAGCTTTGTTTAGATCCCAAAGCATAGCTTCACCTTCAACGCCTTTTATAGAAGCTAAAATGGTATTTGGCACACGTTGTTCTTTTTTCCCTACAACACTAACGTCAGGAATTTTTAAAATTGCATCTTCAAGCTTATCACGCAAACGGCGAACATGAGAGTGCTCATAATCCATAAATTTATTTGCCAGTTCGAGTGCTTTACCCATACCGATGATGCCAGGTACATCGAGCGTGCCACTTCTGCGTCCACCCATATGCTCGCCACCGTGAAGCAAGCTACTTAGTGGCATACTATTTTTTATAAATAGTGCTCCAACACCCTTTGGTCCGTGAAATTTATGCGCAGAAAAGCTTAAAAAATCAACGTCAAGGTCTTGAACATTTATCTTGATCTTACCAACTGCTTGAACCGCATCCGTGTGGAATAAAGCTCCATATTCATGAGCGATACTAGCAAGCTCTTTTACAGGAAAGATCATGCCAGTTTCGTTATTTGCGCTCATTATAGAAACAAGTGCTACATTCTCATCCATTACAGCTCTTAGCTGTTCTGGTGTGACTATACCATCGTTATTTACATCTAAAACAGTAAGCTCTACGCCATATTTTTCTAAAAATTTACAAGTCGCCAAAATAGCTGGATGTTCAACTGCGGTTGTTACGATACGCTTCCTCTCGCCAGTTGCTATTTTGTCAAAGTAGATGCCTTTTACTACCCAGTTGTTGCTCTCAGTTGCACATGAGGTAACGACGATATCATCACTATCTTTTGCGTTTAACCCAGTGTAGAGCTGATCTAGTGCTGTTCTTAAAGCTGGATGTGTTTCAGAGCCAAATTTATGAAGTGAATTTGGATTGCCGTATTTTTCACAAAAATATGGTTTCATAAGCTCAAAAGCTTCAGGATCAACCATTGTTGTAGCGTTATTGTCTAAATATACCCTCAAATTTAAAACCTTAATTAGGATAAAAAATATCCTTTTTATTTTTGATGGGATATTATAACAAAAAGGTTAAAAGCAAGTTTAAAAATATGCTTTAATTTTTTCAAAATTTAGCTCATTTTGATATTAAAATATATTGAAATTCTTTATCAAGATTTGTATAGATCGCTATTTGCGATTTTTCTTATAAAAAAGGTCTAATTATCTCCTAAAATTAATTCATTTTTTTAAGTTTATAGTGTGATAAACATATTGCCTGCGTGCATTACCTTTTTATAGTTTTCTTCTAGTTTTTCATATGAGGTTTTATAAAGTTCTATTAGGTCGGTTACCATATAGATGCCTATGTCTTTGATTGTAGTGGCTTAATATATTTATATTTGGTTTCAAGTGGAGTCAAAGATATTAAATTTATTATTTATTCCTTTATATTATGCTCTTTGGCATAGCTTAGTATCTTAGCTCTAAGATCTTCAGGAAAACTTTCTCTATACATTACTGGCGTTAGTGGATTTAGCTTTTTATCTAATTTACCAGCTTCATATAGTCTTGTTAGTTCTTCAGGTGTGTTATAGTATGGTGCATTAGGATAGCCCTCTGGTGGGGTTAAAGACATTATTTTGGATTCTAGGATGGTGGAGTCGATGTAGAGACTTAAGTCACGATCGTCCCATGTGTTTGGATAACCAACTTCGTCAAACTTTTCCTTATAATCTTCTAATACTTTTTTTGAATATTTTTCAAATTCTTCCCTTGTAGTCTCATTTGCGTCTAGATCTCTAGGGTCTAGTAGTTTTCCTTCATCTTCTACGAGCTTTCTTAAATGCCTATGGATTGAGCCATCTGGATTATTAACGACCCCGCCCCTATTAAAATCCATCACAAAGTAATTACCTACTATTTCATCAAGATAAGGCATCATACCATATTCATCTAGTGGAGGATTAGTAAATAGTTTTCTAAACTCTTCTGCCATTTGTAAATTTTTGTTTAGACCTATATCATAAGTAGTGTATTCAAATAGATCACCTAAAAAATCTAAAGCCTTTACTACTCCTAATTGAGCTGCTAAGAAAATTCTTTGATAATCTCTTGCTTTAAAGCCTGCTTCATTTCCATGTGAAAATCCCATAGGATTTCCAAGTATGCCAGCACATATTCCCCACTCTGCAGAAAAAAGCATTGATTTTAATGTACCTTTGTGAGCATTTACTTCATCATAAATTTCAGTGTATTCTGGTTTAGTTAGTTTGCCTTTGCTATCTACTCTAGCTATTGCATCTTCAGGAATATCTATCATAGTGCATTTTAGATTACTTCTTTTTACTAGATAGATATATCTATCTCTTTTATCTTTTAAACTTTCATAGTAAGCTTTTTCTGATTTAGTCCAAGGTGATAGTTTAGTTGAGTTTGGTTTATAGCTGACATCTAGCCATGGTTTAAATGATAGATAGTCTGTTTGACCTAAAGAGTTTGGTTTAGGATTATAGTATAGTGGTTTATAGTTTTTATATGGAGATGAGTCTAGGATGGAGCGAGCTTGAACAACTAACTCAGAAGCTTCTTTGTTTGCGATCCTGTTTTTAGCATCTATTTTACTATCTGGCTTTGCTACTATTAAATTTGTATTTTTATCAAGCCAAACCTCCTTTCCATTCGGAGCTATTACTATATATGTATTATTGTTACTCATTAAATTTCCTTTATTGATTATTAATAGTGATCCTACTGCTAAAATAGCTATGATGATAAATATTATTTTCTTCATATCTTATCCTATATAAAGACCATCTTCCATTACTATGGTGGTAGCTAGACGACCTACTAGGCGAGGAGGGATTGTACGATCACTATCGGTATTTGCCTTTTTACACCCCACATATATCCCCTTTATGTTATTGTTGCCAATAGTATCTAGTGCCTCTACCAGATCTCTTGAGAGATTAGAGTGATTGTTTTCATCACTGGTGTTAAAGATTCCTTTTTTAAATTTGTTTATTATCTCAACAGCCTTTTGATAGTCTTTTATAGCATAAGAGAAGCTCATTCTATCTTGGCCATTGCCTTTATTGTATATATCATAAATTTCTTTCTCCTCTTTCACATCCAAATTTAATCCTCTTATCTCTACATCTGAGTTGGTATATCTGCTTCTAGCATATTTAAAGTAGTTTGCATCTACTTCATTGCCAGCTCCTCTTAGTTCATCTAAGCATAGATAAGCACTAAGGTTATTTAGTGCTAGCTTTGAAGCAAGGTTATGTGGGAGTTTGCTTTGTTTATTGTTTATATCATAGTAGATAAATGAGTTATAGTCTAGTCCTCCACTATTTATATTAGCTCCTAGAAATAGTCTATTTAAATTTAGGCTTATATAGTTTTGATAGATCATTACTGGATAGTAGCAATAGCTATTTGTACTATTTTTATCATAAGCTTCTTTTATAGACATAGGCTTATATGAGATATTATTTAGTGCGTAAGCTTCATTAAATTTATATGTATATCTTGTATGCATTATTTCGTTGTAGTTTTCTTCTAGTTTTTCATATGAGGTTTTCCAAAGTTCCACCATACCTTTTAGAAAAGCCACTCCTACATCTTTGCCTAGTGATTTGCCATATCCTTTTAGCATATTTCTCATAGCTTCGACATCTTTTGGGTTAAACATATAAGTTTGTTTCATAAAAGCAAAGCTTCTCATGCTATTCCAGATAATACTTATGTTATAGCGACCTATTAGGAGACGAAGTTTTACAGAGTTAATAGCCTGTTTAAGTAGATTTCCTTTTGATTTCCTTAGGATTTCAACATTTGTTTTAGAATTTGTTACATGCTTTATAAATTTATCCACATTTTCAGTATTATTCATAGTAAATAGCTGTCTTACAATGTTTAATACGCCAAGCTCATCAAGAAGCTCATCTGTTGCCTCTTTTTTATTTGGATCAAATACAAATGAACCAATAGAATTATAAATTTTTGATTGACCATCTTCACTAAAGTACTCTGCAAAAGGAAATAGCCCTTCTATGGCGGTTTTTACTATAAGCGTTGGAGCTTCTTTCTTCATATCTTTTTCTATGGTTTCATAAGGGATATCTTGCATGTTTAAAGTCTTTTTCAAGATAGCATCGTCTTTTTTCCAACAATCCTCTATCTCTTTTGCTTGTTTATCAAGTAGCTCTTCTATCTGCTTATGCTCCTTTAACCCCAAGATAGAAGTGTCTATGACCTCATGTTTATTCTCATTATTTGCTTTTAAGAGTTCTTCCACACTTGCTACGTTACCTTTTTTTGAGTATTCCATATAGTCTCTTAATTCTTCGATGCAAATATATTCACCAACATTTGCATTTATACTATCTTTGTAAAAAAACAAAGCTTGCTCTTTTTCGCCAAGTCTTATTGTTGCGTTTTTATGGATAACCTTTATCTTTTTTTCTGCTATCTCTATATATTCCCCATCATTACTAACAGATTTCTTTACTAGGTCTCCTGGGTAGCTTTTAGTTATTATAAAGTAAGCCACGGCAATAGAGAGCACTTCTGTTAAAGAGTAGTGGTCTTTTGGCATACGATCGATTATTTCGCTTGTAAGTTCTTTAGCATCTTCTATATTCATTTCATCTTCGTATTTTTTCATATTAACCATATCATCTACACTAGGATAGTTTGGGTCAAAACTTCTTTCAGAAACATTTTTATTTATCTTTTCAAAAATATCTTTAAAAGTTAGAGTGACCTTATCCATATAAGCTTTTTCATTTTCTTTTATCTTCTCCATATCGTTTGGCTGCTTAGCATAAGCATTTATATGTACAAAATTCACATTATAAAGCTCGTCATTTCTTAGTTGATCTGGTACATATGTAAAAGAAGTTTCGTTTACTTTTTTATCACTTGCCTTTTTTCTCTCTACAATATTGTCTATATAATTCTTGTCTATCCTTGCAAATGGAGATAAATTTAAAACAAGAGTTGATTTATTGTTGTCCTTGTTGATATCTATACTATATTGGCTATAGTCTTTTATAGGCTCTAAGGTTTTTATGTCAGTAAATTTTTGTTTTACTACACTACCATTGTTTGATCTATTTATTCCGTCTTTTATCTCTTGATCTAAGCTTTTGCTTACAACTTCTTCTCTTAATCCTGCACTTGATCTAAAAGGGGAGTTTGAAAGAACGATATAGTTTTTATTTAAATTTGAGAAGTCTTTACTATTCATCTCATCATTTACTGAAGTATTATTTTTATCGGATTTATCTGCTATTAGATTAGCTAACTTTATAGAGTTAAAATTTGAAGCACAGATAAAATTTAAATTTGCATTTGTACTTTTTATCTCATCTTTTAATCTACTAAATAAGGTATCATCACTTGAGCCAAATCCTAAGTTTTTATTTATGATATCGTAAGAGCAAACATCTTTAGTATATTCAAACACTGATACATCATCTAAATATCCATATACGCTATATCCTTCATCTGCATTGCAGTTTATCTCCTTTGCGACTGAATTAATCTGAAAAGGGACATAGTCTAAATTTAAATGTGTAAAGTCTATAAAAAATCCAGCCTTAGAATTCTTATTACTTTTGAACACCAAGACATTGCAATTTGAGTTTATATTTAAGGTATTTATAATAGAAGCAAACCTAGATGTAAAAAATCTTAGTATAGGCAAAGATACTCCATAAAACGCTTTATTGTCATGATACTTATATGCTTCAGTGGAAAAATTAATAAGTTCCCAAGCAACAGTACCCCATCCTATTAATTTTTTACCCACTGATTTTGCGCCTGACAAATCAACAAGGCTTAATATAGAAAGTATGAACTGCTTTATAATAAATTCTCCATCATCCTCGTTTAGATCTTTTAAATTTTTATCTAGCTCATCAAAACACTCTTTGACGCTTCTTTCAAATTTAGTTTCGTTTAACTCCTCATTAGACATTAAAGGCTTGGCATCATTTATTAGATCGTCTTTTAAAGTACTTAAACACTCTCTTAAAATATCTTTGCTTTTGTTATAATAAGATATTATAAATTCAAATATTTCGGCAAAATTTTCTACTGGTCTAGCTTGATATTCTCTTCCTGGACCATACTTTATTTTTTCTGTTTTAATTTTTATAGGATCGATCTTCTCCTTTAAATTTACAAAGAATTTATCAACTGCACTCTTTTTATGAACTACTTTTACTGGTATGCCTCTATATTTAAATTCTCTTGTTCTACTTAGGTTTCTATCCTTAAAGCTCTCTTTATCTATATAAAAGTCAGTCACGATAAATATAGTCCTATCTTCTTTAGAAAAAAATTCTTTCCAAGAACGAGGATTTAGAAATGTCGATAGTTCATTTCTTATTAAGACTGCCATACTGTCAAAGTAGTTTGACTCAAGAGAATTTAAACTAGACGTATAAAGCGTTACGCTCTTTGCATCAGCCATATACTCTTTTATCTTTTTTAAACTCTCTTCGCAAGAGTAGGTTATATTTATATCATTCATCGTTATGCCACCACTACTGTTTTAATTATATTTATATCATCGCTATATTCACTATCTAATCCACAAGCAAATTTTATACATACTGCTTTTGCCTTACTTGGCGTAATATAGATAAGGCTATTATCGTCGCTAATATCATCTACAAATTGAAAAAATCCTATTCCGCTCTTAGGAAGCGTCATATCTTTATAGATAGGCTCAGTATATTTAGGGGTAATAAAAATAAAATTTTTATTCATAAGCGAGTATTTAAAGTTAAATGATGAGATGCTAAATTTATCATCTCTAAATCGGGCCTTTAGATACTCTTTTAGCTTCTTATCTTTTATATCAGAGCCTTCGTCTAAATTTAGCTTCATTTCTTTAAATCCCTCTTGGTTTTTATATTCCACATCATTTAGCTTATATATACAAACGGCAAGATTATCTGTTTGATTAAGGGCTGATTTTATATGAAGCCTTATGTAGGCATTATTTAAATTTATATCTTTTATTACTTCGCTACTATCTTGCATACCAGGATTACTTAAACTATGCTCTAGTTTTAGTTTATTCTCTTTTTTTATGCACCTTAGCGAAGAGCCAGTGTTGCTTAGACAGTTTGGCACTAGATCTTGCATTACAGCGTAGTGATCATTCATGCTTTTTATACTAAGTGCTGATCTTGGTACATAAGACACTATGACGCATGGAATCCTAGCTGAGCAGCCCACTATCGGTGAGTTTATAAAATCAACATCGAGTATCACGCCTTGATCGTCTGATCTTATGCTCCTGCCCGCCCTACTTTTTAAGATCACATGACCGCCATGTGGGCAAATGATAGTGTCATCCTCTATGACAGGGCATGAAGTCGCAATGGATGAAATTTCTTTAGATTGATTATCTTTTTGTAAATTTTGCCTTTGATTTAAATTTGAAAGAGCCTCTTTAGTCTTTTTGCTCATTGGTTTCAGATCGATATTTAGACTCTTATTTAATAGTGAATAATTTAATACATTTGCTTGAGAATTTCTATAAGCAACACTTAGCCTTCCTATATCTTTATCCTCATCTCTTGGCTGATGAGTAAAATTTAGAGGGATATTCTCATCACTATTATATTTTTCGTCTTTAAAATAAAGTGGATAATCCTCCTCTTCATTGGCTTTAGACAAAAGGGCAGAGTTTAGATATATTCTTTGATTCATATTTTTACTATCTAGCTTAAATATCTCCTTTAATACTTCAACATCAACTATACTTTTATCCACTGCACTTACACTAAGGGTGTCGTTATTTTTATAAAAGATACTTCCCACGCTCTCATTCATAAGAGCTTTTATATCATCGGTTGCTACTTTATTATTGTAAGCTACATCATCATTATTTTGAGCGGATTTATTATTAGCTATTACTATAGCTTCATCGCTAGAGCTTATGTCATTAGAGTCTATGCTAGCTAAAAAATTTTCATTTTCTTTTAACTTTACTAAATCCGCATATTTTAGATTTATTATGCTCTTTAGCATATCTATTCTATCTTTTACGAAGATGCTAGCCTCTGCTATATCTACTCTATTATCTCGTAGTATCGTTATATTTTTATAGATGTTTTTGCTATAAGAGAAGTATTTACCAAGTTCATTTACATCTATCTTTTTTTCAAATACAAATAAATTCAAAGCACAAATTGCCACTAGCATATCTATATCGCCAGCTCTAGCGTCACTTACTATCTTTGTCGCATCTAGTTTGTCTAGATCATCTATATCTAGTATCTTTACTAGATGTGCTTCTTTGTTGCTATTTTTATCTATGATGCTGCCTAAATTTTCTATTATATACCCGACCATATCTTGCTTAAAATTTTCATCACTAAATTTGCCATATTCGTAAAAGAGATTTAAATAAGCATAAAAGATATATAAAGGCGTATCTAGCATAGAAGCATCACTTATATCATCTATATTTACATCCAAATTTAACTTCGATCTTATGCATTTTAGTTTAAATTTAAGCGACTGGATATATTCATTTAGATAATCAAGTGCTTCAGCTATATCTTTGCCTTCTATTTTGGCTTCATTTTCTTTGTTTTCCAAGAGATAACACAACATATATAAAACCAAAACGCTCTCTTTTAAAAAGTGAGATCTAATTAATATATTCACCAAGTGTCTATTCTCGGTATTTTCATACTTTACTTCGCCAGTTGTATCTATGCCTAGCTTATAGCCTAGATCAGATATGACTGAAAAGGTAGGCTCTATCAAAACAGCTACATCTTTTGAAAAGCTATCTTCATCTCTATTGATACTTTGTTTAACGCTCTCTACGTGATGTATCTCTATGTCTATATCTTTTTCTTTGCTAGCTTTATTTATATTAGAGCTTACTTTTTTATCTGCAAGAGTCTTTTGGGCTTGTTCATTATTTTTAACTACATCTACGTATTCATCTACACTACTCTTATCATCTTTAAAGCCAAACATGCCTTTTATCTTATTAAAGACTGAGCCTACCATCTTTCCTATAAAGCCATCTTTGTCTATGACTCTTGCTATCCATCTTGTACCTTTTGCTATGGCTTTGGCTACAAAGCTAAGAAGCCTTAAGCTCCAAGTAAAAGCTGAAGCTAATATGCCACCATAAATTCCTGGAGCGTTATAAGTATAAAGTTCTTTTACTCCGCTATCTTTAAAGGTTACTGCATATATTTGAGCTAGATGGCCTCCTAATGAGTGACCTGATAGGATAATGTCTTTGGCGGTATTATCTAAACCACTTAAGTTTTGACTATGAGAATTTATAGCTTCTTGCATAGAGGATTGAAGTGATTTTAAGGCAGATATTTGCATAAGCGCTCTTGATGTGATAGCCATAAAGGCATCATCTAAGAGATCATTCATTTTCATCTCTGTTCCTCTAAAGCCTATTATATAGTTTGACTTAAGCGTGTCATAAAATATAGTTGAGCTAAAACCAGATTTTTGATTAGGTATGTGCTTTACTAGCTCATAGCGATTAACAAAGAGTTTTGTGCGAGGAGAGAGGGATTCAGGGGTGTAGAAAATTTCTGCTTCTTGATAGCTACCGTCTTTACCTAATGGCGTATCTATAAAATTTGTAACATCATTGTCTGACTTAATAAATTTTTTACCAGTATATGGCTTTTTGATAATCTTATCAGCCATAAATCTAGCTTCAATACAAAGAGCATAAGCAGTGGGATTACCTGCTTTTTTTACCACATTTCCATCTTTATCTTGGATATCACCATTTAAAATATCACCTTTTCTTATGTTGTCTTTATATCTCCAAATAGGCTTTTTTATTTCATCTTCTCTATAAGAATTTACAATGTTTTCAGGGACATTATCTTTACCAAATTTATCATAAAGCTCATCAAGTCCATTTCTTTCATTTTCAAATACATTATGAAGCATTGCATAACTTGCATCAGCTATATCAATATAGTCTTTAAAGCAATTTATTAGCTCTTTATTTGATTTTTTAGTTAGCACTTACTTGTCCTTGTTTGCTTTTATGAATTTGTTGTTTGTTAGAATGAATTTGTTTCCACCACTTACCGAAACTATACTTTTTTTACTAAAGCTTATTCCCATTCCTTCATCTCCAAATAAGCCATATCTAGTACTATATGTTTCATAATAAACATCTATGCTTATAGGAACTATTTCTCCATTATCATCTACATATAATTTTCCTAAATCTAAATATGGTTTTTCTTTGTTAAAATTTTCTAAACCTATAAACTCAATTATTTTATTTATATAGACTTCAGAAGTTTTGGCTTTCTTACCAGTTTGGTTTTCATAATATATCCAGCGAGTGTAGTATTTTTTACCATTTGAGAGGGCTTGAGGGAGTTTTTGATCCATGATTTCTAGGTCAGCTCTTTTAAAATTTCTTTTATTATTTTTAAAGAAATCATCCATATAATCGTTTCTTTCTCTTTCTCTTCTCTCTATCTCATCAACAGACCTCTCATCAAATATATATACTCCACCATATTGTTTAGCTAAGTTTTCTAGTTCAGAGTTACTTATCTTTTTGTTTGCTTGATTGGCTGAGCAAGCTATTAAGAATATACTTGTTAGAAGTAGTAATATAAATGCGGTAAATTTCATAAATAAATTTTTAAAATAAATAATCAAAAATCTAAGAATTTTACATAATGAAGTCAAGGAGTTCATCTAAGGATTTTGTCCTTAGATGAAAGATTAAGATTTTTTGATCGCTCTAATAGGAATAACAAATATTGCTGCGATCACATAAAAGGCGATACAAAAAACAGCCGCCATCATAAATATCTCACCGATATCATAAAAGCTTGACTCAAGCCTAAATGTATCAACGTAATTTATCGCAAACCATAATGCTACGCCAAGAGCGATAGCAAAAACGAAAAAACCCCAAGAAAACAAGAAATTTAATATCTTAGTTCCCAATTGCTCTCCTTTTTTAATTATTTTTCTAACTTAAAACCGCCGCCAAGTGCTCTATAAACTTCGACTGCACTATCAACCTCATCAAGCTTAGCTGAGACGTCTTGTAATTTTGCTTGAAGCAAATTTCTCTCCGCATCAAGAAGCTCTAAGTGGCCGATATAGCCAGCGTCATATTGCTCTTTAGCAAGCGAGTAAATTCTTTGTTGAGATTTTAGCAAATTTTTCACTTGTTCCAAAGAAATTTTTGCATTTTGCCTTGAAACAAGCGCATCTCTTACTTCGCCAAGAGCCGATTTTACCGCTGCTTCATAATTAACAGCGGCAATTTGTTCATTTGTTTTAGCCACTGCGACATTATTTTTTGTCCTACCAAAATTAAAAATTTTCTGCGCTAAAGAGCCGCCTATGCTCCATGTATTGGCATTTCCAACAAAGATATTTTCAAAATCAATACTTGAAAAGCCAAAAAGCCCAGTCAGTGAAATGCTTGGAAAATACTCAGCCCTTGCAACACCAACAAGAGCATTTGTAGCTTTTAAATCAGCCAGTGCCTTTGCCACGTCGCTTCTTCTTAGCAAAATTTCAGAGCTGATGCCAGCACTTATCTCTGAAGAAACTGGTAAATTTTGCGAGCTAGCAATAGCTCCATTTAAAATTTCATTATTACTTTTACCAGTCAAGATGGCTAGTGAGGTGATAGCCTTTGACTTTTCGTTTAATCTAGAAGTAAGATTGGTCTTAGCGCTTTCTACTGCTGCCTTGCTTTGCAAATAGGTCATCTCGTTTATGCTTCCAAGATCAAGCTGTGTTTTACGAAGTGCTAGCGTGTCTTCATAGGTTTTTAAAGTCTCTCTTAGCACAGCTTCTTGCATATTTAATGAAACTAACGCAAAGTAGCTTTTTGCAACACTTGAGCTGATACTTAGTCTCGCGCTATCGTAGTCAAATTTGGTTGCATTTAGGCTTTCTTCAGCTGCTGCTACATTATTTCTTACTCTACCCCAAAGATCGATCTCATAATTTAATCCTAAATTTATATCTGATTTTCTATAACGAGTTTGTGGTTGTTTAGTATATGTTTCGCCGCTACTTTTTGCTTTTTCGTAGCCTACATTTAAATTTATACCAGGAAGCAAATCCGCCTCAGCTACGCCAAGGCTTGCTTTTGCTTTCTCTAAATTTAAATAAGCAACACGTAAATTTGTATTTTTCTCAAGTGCATTTTCCACTAGAGAATTTAAATTTTCATCTTTAAATTCTCTCCACCAAAGATCCCTTATATCACTTGTCTCATAGGTGTAAGTAGATGTGAAATTTGTATCTACATTTGGCATATCTGGACGAAATGAGCAACCAGCTAAAAATGCCGCCGTTATAAGTATAAACGCCTTATTTTTCATCTTTTTTTGCTCCCTTTTTCCAGTATTTCTCATTTAAATTTTCAAGCAAATAATAAAACATTGGCACGAAAAATATAGCTATCGTCGTAGAAGCGATCATGCCACCAACCACGCCAGTTCCTAGTGAGTGGCGAGAAGCTGCACCAGCACCTGTGCTTATAACCATCGGGAAGACGCCAAGCGTAAATGCAATTGATGTCATTACGATAGGTCTAAAGCGAAGTTTAGCCGCATTTATCGCTGAGTCAAATATACTCTTACCACTATCATGCTCTTGCATTGCAAACTCTACGATCAAAATGGCATTTTTAGCCGCCAGACCGATGAGTAGCAAGAGTCCGATCTCAAAGTAGATATCATTTGTTAGGCCTCTTATCCAAACAGCTAGCAACGAGCCAAATACCGCAAATGGCACGGCTGTGATAACCGCAAGTGGAATGAGCCATCTCTCGTACTGAGCAGCAAGGATGAGAAATACAAAGATCATACCAAAGATAAAAGCAACCGTGCCAGTTCCCTGAGAATTTACCTCTTGATACGCCGTTCCCGCCCAGCTTATAGCGTAGTCCTCGCTGCTTAGCGTGTCATTTACGACCTCTTGGATCGCTCTGATCGCATCACCTGATGTATAGCCAGGTTTTGGATCGCCCATGATCTTAGCTGATGGAAAGAGGTTAAATCTATCAACGATATCAGGTCCGATCGTTCTTGTAAGTGTTGCTACTGAATTTAGTGGCACCATGCCGCCATCATATGAGCGGACGAAAATTTTTCTTAGATCCTCAGGATTATTTCTAAAACCTTCTTCAGCTCTTGCATATACTCGGTAAGATTTACCAGCAAGATTGAAGTCATTTATATAGTAAGAGCCAAAAGTAGCTGCTACCGTGCTAAAAATTTCGCTCTCACTTACGCCAAATAATTTAGCTTTTTCTTTATCAACTGTTATCTTGAACTGACGATAATTTGTCTCAAGCGTAGTTCTCACATTTGTTAGCTCAGGTCTTGCGTTTGCTGCTGCAGCTACCTTTCTAGCATCTGCTTCTATCTCGTTGTAACTCTTGCCGCTTTTATTTTGTAGATACATCTCAAAGCCACCAGTCATTGATAGACCCATAATAGGCGGTAAATTTACAACGAATGTCATTGAGTTTTTTGAGCTCCAAAGCATACCGTTAAACTGGCCAGCCAATGTATCAGCTCCATTGTTAGCGCCTTTTCTCTCACTCCAATCTTTTAGCTTTATAAAGCTAACGGCTGAATTTTCCCTAAGCGAGCTAGCTAGTATGTCATAACCTGCAAAAGCCATAGTGAACTCAACATTTGGATTGCTTAAAATGGCGTTGCTAATCGAGACTACTTCTTCTTTTGTCTTTAGCATATTTGTTGAAGGCGGAAGTGAGGTGATAACCATTAAAGCACCCTTGTCTTCTGAAGGCACAAGTCCTTTTGGCACAGCATCAAATAGCTTATAAGTGGCAAATCCTAAAATACCAATTACAATAAAGCTAATAATAATATGCCTTAAAATTTTAGCCACTCCGGCCGTAAAGAGTCTGGTGCTAAAGTCAAAGAAGTCGTTAAATTTCTGAACTATCCAAAATGGCTTGCTCTCTTGCTTTTTAAGCATAACCGCACAAAGTGCTGGCGTAAGAGTAAGAGCAACAAAGCCTGAGATACAAACAGAAACAACAAGTGTTAGAGCAAACTGCTTTTGTATAACGCCTACAAAGCCTTCCATAAATGAAACTGGCACGAAAACTGCGCAAAGCACGAGTACGATAGAGATAACCGGAGTTTGTACCTCCTCCATCGCCTTAAAAGTCGCGTCTTTTACGCTTATTTCTTTATCTTCATGTAAAATTCTCTCGACATTTTCTATGACGATAATAGCGTCATCTACGACGATACCGATGGCAAGGATCAGGGCAAAAAGTGTGATCAAATTTATACTAAAGCCCATCACATAAAGCCCACCAAATGTGCCTATGATAGAGACTGGCACGGCAAGCATCGGAATGATAGTTGCACGAAAACTTTTTAAGAAAAAGTACATTACGATTAAGACGAGCACCATCGCTTCAATGAAAGTTTTTATAACCTCATCAATTGAAACATCTATAAATTCTGTTGGATTGTAAGCTATGGTGTGCTCTAGTCCAACAGGATAAGTTTTCTTTAGCTCGTTAAGCTTTTCTTTTACAGCATTTGCGGTAGCAAGAGCATTCGCATCGTTTTGTAAAAATAGCAAAAGAGGAATAGCCGGTTTGCCGTTTAACATCGCATCGTTAGCATAGCTAGCTGCTCCAAGCTCTATGGTAGCTACATCTTTTAGCTTCAACACTGATCCATCGGAACTTTTAATTATTATATCGCCAAACTGGGCTGCATTTTTAAGACGTCCATCGGTACGAACAGAATAGACATAAGGATTACCACCATCCGATGGCTGTTCGCCTATCTTGCCAGCGGCATATTGTGAGTTTTGAATTTTTACTTGAGAAATGACGTCGCTTGGAGTTAGTTTAAAATGAGCGAGCTTGTCTGGCTTTAGCCAAATTCTCATAGAATACTCTTTAGCGCCTATCAATACTGTATCGCCTATACCACTAACCCTTTTTATCTCATCAGCAATATTTAAATTTACATAGTTATATAGTTCGATCAAATCCATATTTGGATTTGTAAAGCCAACAACTTGAAGGATCGAGCCGCTTCTTTCACGCACCGTTACTCCCATATTTTGTACTTCTTGAGGTAATCTTGAAAGAGCTGCTTGCACGCGGTTATTTACATCGATTGTAGCTTGTTTTGACGATGAGCCGATCTTAAAATATACGCTTATATTCATCGTGCCAGCAGAGCTTGAGGTGCTTTGCATATATAGCATATTCTCAACACCATTTATCTGATCTTCGATCGCACTTGCGACCGAGTCAGCGATAGTCTGCGCATCAGCACCGCTATATGTCGCAGTTACAGAGACAGTAGGCGGAGTAAGACTTGGATACTCTTCTATTGGGAGTCCCTTGATACCCATAAGACCTGCTATAACTATGATAATAGATATAACAGTCGCAAATATCGGGCGGTTTATGAAAAATCTTGAAAACATCTATCTGCCTTTACTTGCTACTTGTAGCGTTTGCATCTTTGCCATTTATAAATTCTGCACTTAGGTCTTTATCAGTTTCAACTGGTGCACCAACTCCGATTTTAAGGAAGTTATTAACGATTATCTTATCGCCATCTTCAAGACCTTCAGTGACTGCTACCATATTTTTTGTTTGATATCCTATTTTTACATTTTTTTGGCTTACTTTGCCATCTTTTACGACTAAAACATAAGAGTTTGTAGCGCTTTGTTGAAGGGCAACTTGTGGGATGTTAAAGGCATTTTTTTGAACAAAGCCACTCATCTTTATATGACCAAACGCACCTGGTAAAATTTTACCCTCGCTGTTATCAAAGCTAGCCTTTGCCAAAACGCTGCCAGTTGCGGTATTTACGACACTATCTATAAATTTTACTTTACCATTAAAATTTTCGCCATTGACGCTTAAAACAGCTTCACTATTTAACTGTTGCCATGAGCCGTTATCCAAATTTGTCTTTCTAGTTAGATTATCCACATCGGCGATATAAAATTCTGCTTCAATAGGATTTATTTTTGTAAGTCTTACAAGCTTTGTTTGGTTTGCTATGACAAGTGAGCCAACATCTACTTGGTTATCACCCACTACACCGTCAAATGGCGCTGTAATAGTCGTGTATCCTAGATCTATTTTCGCATTTTTTAAATTTGCTTTTGCGCTTACTAAATTCGCATTTGCAATGTCATAGGCTGCAACTGCTGCGTCGTAGTCTTTTTGAGAGACTGCATTTTTCTTATAAAGGGCAGAAATTCTTTTAAACTCAGTCTCGGCATTTTTTAAATTTGCATTTGCTACGCCAACAGAGGCATCAAGTGAGTCAAAGCTAGCTTGATATTTTTCTGGATCTATCAAAAATAACTTATCGCCCGCTTTTACTTTACTTCCTGGCTTGAAAAACTGCTTTATGATAGTTCCGCCAACTTTTGGATAGATAATAACATCTTGACTACTTACAACCGTTGCGGTGTAATCAAAACTAATAGGTATGTCTGTTTTTTGTGCGATAAAAATATCCACATGAGATAGTGGCATCTGGCGACCTGCTGCCGCTTTATTCTCTTTATTTTCGAAACAACCACTTAGAAATAAAACTGCAACCGAAAGCACAAGAGCACTTTTAAAATTTGCCATAAAAACCTCTCTTAATTTTAAATTTTAATATCATATTTAGTTTTTGTAATAATTGTTACAAAAATTTAAAGTTTTCGATTCTATTAGAAAACAAATAAAAAGTCAATTTTATTTTTTACTAATTCCATTCAAAAACAACTCAACACACAAGCCAACATGCTTTTTACGTTCTTTTTCACTAAGCTTTGGCTCTTCATTTATCAAAAGCGAATCGTAGTAATAAGCTCCAATCACACTTTGTATAAAGTACTTTGCAGCAAATTTGGCTGAAAATTTTGAATCAAGTTTGGCTTTTACCTCATCTCTTTCAAAGAAATTTATAAGCACAAGATCGATCTTTTTTAAAATTTGATCCAAAAATGTCTTACCAAGTTTGCCACCATTCTTAGAACCCTCACTCATCATTATCCTACCAAGAGAGATATGCCTTTTGCTGCAAGTAATAGAAAATATTATGGTTGCAAATTTGGTTAAAAATTCCTCCAAGCTATGAGAAATTTTAAGATCTATTTTCTCATCGATCTCTTTTATAAGGCTATCTATCTCTTGCTCAACGATCGCCTCAAAAAGCCCCTCTTTGTTCTCAAAAAATGTATAAATGCTAGAAAGCGATCCGCCACTTATCGCTACGATATCGCTTAAACTTGTCTTTTCGTATCCTTTTTCTAAAAATAGCTCAAGTGCTGTTTTTACGATAAGTTCGTATCTTTTTTACCCTTTTCTGATATTGCCATCTTGCTTCCTGTTAAATTTTTGCCATTTTATCATCTTTTAGGATAGATAAAAGTACTTTGCCTTTGCACACTGATAGCTGGCTCGTCAGTAGCGTAGGCTTTTATATTTATATGTTTTAAAAGATCTTTATCGCTTAAATTTTCATTTTTTGATTTTAATGTGACGATGACTCGTTGTTTTACACCAGCTTTTAATATAAATGGCTTATTTGGACGAGAAATTTCTATATTCTTATCATCTACTTCAAAGTAAAAGGCGTGCTCTTTATTTTGTGTGTTTTGCACCAAAAATACGTAAGAATTTTCGACTTCATTTTCATGTAAAATTTTATAAAGCTCACTTGTTCTATTTATGTTTAAAAGCATGCTTTCTTTTTTGCCACTCATTAATACCCCAGCTGTTAAGACAATACCCAAAATGACAAGATAAGCAACCGTTCTAAAGCGTAAAATTTTGACTCTTTTTTGCTCTTTTATAGAATTTATACTTCTCCACTCAATAAGCGAGCTTTCATCAAAATGCTTCATCACCTTAGCGCAAGCATCGCTACACTCTAGACAATTTATACATTCAAGCTGCATACCTTTTCTTATATCAATGTGCGTTGGGCATACTCTTACGCACGCCTCGCAGCCAGTACACAGCGCGCCCTCTTCTTTTGGTTTTTTAAATTTCTCTTTTCCATTATAGATTACGCCGCCTCTTTTTTGATTGTAAATAACTTGGATCGTATCGTTATCAAACATCACTGATTGCACCCTAGCGTAAGGACAGACATAAATGCAAAAATTTTCTTTTAAAATGATGACATCATAAACTAACCAAATAGCGATAACAAGCCAAAATGCAAGCAAAACTTCGTGTTCGCTTGGCTCTTTTAAATAAGCAAAAAAATCAAGCGGTGGCACAAAATACCATAAAAAATTTGCCGAAATAACAAGAGCTAAAACGCACCAAATTCCAACTGCTAAAGCACGCTTTAAAATTTGTCCTTTTGGCTCATTTTGCTTATTTTGGATATTTTTTCTGATCTTTAAAATTTTAGTTTGCAAAAGGTCACGAAATATCGTTCTAAAAATAGTTTGCGGACAGCTCCAACCGCACCAAACGCGCCCTGCAAGTGTTGTTAGGAAAAATATACTTAAGAACAAAATGATAAATAAAAATGGCAGCAAATAAAGCTCTTGCATATCAAATTTTGTAAAAAATAGATCAACTCTACTTTTATCAAAACTTAGCAAAAATAGCTGCGCGTCATTTACCCTGATAAATGGCAAAACAAAGACAAATAGCGTGATACAGGCAAAAAAAATGTAACGCCTCTTGGCGTAGCTAAGATGAAAATCCTTTGACATAATAAGCCTTTTTTGAAATTTTATGATTATAAAGCTTATGGCATTAAAAGAGTTTTAAAAAAAAATAGTTAAAAGCTTAAATTTATGAAAATTAAACTATACTCACGGCTTATTTTAATCTGAAAGGTGGTGAGGACGTTGCCTGGTATTAAGGTACATCCTAACGAGTCATTTGACGAGGGTTACAGAAAGTTTAAAAAACAAACTGACCGTAACTTAGTAGTAACTGAAGCAAGAGCTAGACGCTTCTTTGAGCCTAAAACTGAGATCCGCAAAAAACAAAAAATTGCAGCTCGCAAGAAAATGCTTAAACGTCTTTATATGCTTAGACGCTACGAGTCAAGACTCTAAAACCAAGACAAAGAGGGCTTTGCTCTCTTTGTTTAACTCTTCTTTTAGCCTTATTTTTTTATAATCAAAGCAAATTTTTTATTTTATTTTAAACGGAAATTCGATGCAAAAGCTAGCTATAAACGAAGCTGCAGAAATTTTAGGCATAACAAAAGAAGCAGTCTATAATAGAATCCGCCGTGGTTCGATAAATACAGTCATTGAAAATGGCATAAAATTTGTCATCCTTGATGAGAAACCAAGTAGCGAAAAAGCCACAAAATCCACTCCAAAAAGTACAAAAACTAAATCCCAAAATGATGAGTTTGTAAATTATTTGCTAAATGAGTTAAGCGAGCTAAAGAGCTTAAATTTAAACTTACAGGCTGATAAAGATAGGCTTTTTAAAGAAAAGGAGCAGATGCTAATCGAGCGAAAAAATGAAATTTTGCAAATTTATAAAGATAGAGATGAAAAGCTCATGCAGTTTCTAAATACCATGCAAAGGCCGCTTTTAGCACAAAAAAATGACGATATGCCAAATAACGAAGCGATAGAGGCCGAGATAGAAAATGAGTCAAAATGGATAAATTTAAGTGAATTTTTAAAGGAGCTAAATCTAAAGCCAAAGGCAACGAAAAAAGCCAGTGAAAAGATAATAAAAGCGATACACCACTCAAAATTTATAAAATTTAAACGAGGTGTGATACTTGTTAGAAGACATAAAAATTTAAAAGAGTTGATAGGAGAGATATGAAACACATTAAAAAAATAGCTACTTATGCTGCGGTAGGCGGATTTGGTGCGATCGTTATGGCTGGCCTTGCTGGTTGTGGCAATAACAATGGCGGTGATGAAAACGCACTAAATGAAGTTGCACAAAAAAATGGCGCCTTTGTCATTATCGAAGAGAGCGCGCCTGGAGTTTATAAAATTTTAGAAGAGTATCCAAGTACTGAAACTAGAGTTGTGCTAAAAGATATAAACGGTACTGAGCGTGTGCTAAGCAAAGACGAGATCGATAAGCTCCTAGCTCAAGCAAACGCAAATATCGACAATGGCACTTCAAATTTAACAAAAACGAGTGACGCACAGCTAAGTAGCGGTGGGCTAAGTCTTGGTGAGACGATACTTGCCTCAGCTGCTGGCGCGATACTTGGTAGCTGGATAGGTAGCAAGCTTTTTGGAAATCAAAATTTCCAAGCTACTCGTCAAAATTCTTACAAAAATCCAAGCGCATACACAAGAAGCGTTGATAGCTTTAACAAGCAAAAGGCGGCAAATTCTGCTGCAAGAAGCAGTGGCGGCAAGAGTGGATTTTTCGGTGGTGGCTCAAAGTCAAGCTCTAGCTCATCAAGCTTTGGAGGCTGAAAATGATAAATTTAAGAAAAATCACTCCGTTAAACAACGAATTTATGGAGAAGATCGGCTTTGCGTGGCATACAGATAACGATAACAGCTCATATATCGCAGATGAGATCGTACAGGTAAAAGCAAGTGAAGCGGATGCTTACTACGAAGCAGCAAACGAGCTATATGATATGTATGTAAATGCCGCTCAACACGTGATCGACAACAACCTTTTTCACGAGATAGGCATACCATTTAATCTCGTTGATAGTATCAAAAAAAGCTGGGAAAACGACGTTCACTGGCACCTTTATGGTAGATTTGATCTTGCAGGCGGACTCGATGGCAAGCCTATAAAACTGATCGAATTTAACGCCGATACGCCAACAGCAGTTTTTGAGACAGCGATCATTCAGTGGGCGATGCTAAAACTAAATCATATGGACGAAGCAGAACAATTTAATAACCTTTATGAAGCTCTAAAGCAAAATTTTAAACGCCTTATCACACTTGGTGACGATAATGTAAATTTTGAGGATGTTTACGAGGGTTGGGGGATACTCTTTAGCTCTATCGCTGGTAGTATCGAGGATGAGCAAACCGTGAAATTGCTGCAATACATCGCAAAAGAGGCTGGCTTTAAGACAGACTTTGCTTACGTTGACGAGGTCGTTTTTGACGATAACGAAGGCATTTTTAAAGGTGATGAAAATTTTGAGTACTGGTTTAAGCTTGTGCCTTGGGAGAGCATAGCGATCGATGAGGGCGAGCTAGCACTTATACTTTCAAATATCATCAAAAATCAAAAAGCCATCATCATAAACCCAGCCTACACGTTACTTTTCCAAAGCAAAGGAATTTTAAAAATTCTTTGGGATCTTTATCCAAAGCATCCACTCTTGCTTGAGACCTCAAATGAGCCACTAAAAGGCAAAAAATATGTGAAAAAGCCGGTATTTGGTAGAGAGGGCGCAAACGTCTCGATACACGATGAAAACGGCGCACAAATAGCAAGTAACGAGGGCGAATACGACTCAAATAAAGCTATCTATCAAGAATTTTACGAGTTTAATCAAGATGCAAGAGGCGATAACTACCAAGCAGGCGTATTTTACGCTTATGAAGCGTGTGCGCTTGGATATAGAAAGGGCGGCAAAATTTTAGATAACTACTCTAAATTTGTAGGACATTTCATTAAGGACTAAAGATGAAGATCGTTTGTTTAGACGCGGCCACGCTGGGAGAAAACATAGATCTTAGTGTTTTTAAGAAATTTGGCGAGTTTATCAGCTACCAAAAAACCAAAAGCGATGAGGTCGTGCCTCGTCTAAAGGGCGTTGATATCGTCATCACAAACAAGGTCATCATCGACAAAGCCGTGATGGAGGCGACAAATTTAAAGCTTATCTGCATAAGTGCAACTGGGATGAATAATGTCGATCTAGAGCATGCAAAAGCTAAAAACATAGCTGTTAAAAACGTCGCTGGCTACTCAACCGCAAGTGTCGTGCAGCACACATTTGCCATGCTTTTTGAGCTAACAAATCGCATCAAATTTTATGATGAATACGTAAAAAGCGGAGAGTGGGTGAAGAGTGAAATTTTTACCTATCTTGGCGCAAATATCAGCGAGATCGCTGGCAAAGAATTTGGCATCATCGGACTTGGCGAGATAGGACGCAGCGTGGCGTCAGTGGCGCGTGCATTTGGCGCAAATGTGAGCTACTACTCGACAAGCGGAGCAAATAAAAATAGCGAATTTAAGCAAAAAAGCTTAGATGAGCTACTAAAAAACAGCGACATCATCAGCATCCACGCACCGCTAAATGGAAAAACTAGAAATTTACTGGGCGCAAATGAGATAAATTTACTAAAAGATGATGCGATAGTGCTAAATTTAGGACGCGGCGGCATAGTAGACGAAGCTGCTATGGCAAGGGCGATAGATGAGAGAAATTTACGCTTTGGTACGGACGTTTTAGAAAGCGAGCCAATGAGCGAAAATAGCCCATTTTTAAATGTAAAAAATAAAGAAAATCTACTCATCACGCCACACGTAGCATGGGGTAGCTTGGAGGCCAGAAAGACACTCATTACAAAGATCGTGGCAAACATCGAAAATTTCATCAATGAGAGCAAGTAATGGGCTATGATATAAGCTATCACGCTATTAGCGAAGATGAAATTTCAAAGTGGTATTTTGAGGCACTTGAGCTTGCAAGGACTGGTAAATTTGACGAGGTTTTAGCGCTTGCTAGTAAGGCTGGCGTAGAGGAATTTTACGCGCAAAAGTACAAAGATACGCTAAGTGCTGCGTTGCAGTATAAAGACGATGAAATTTTTAACAAAACTCACGGCTTTTGTATCGCCGTCACGCAAGGATTTTTTAGAAAATATTTCTACACTCGCGGCACAGCACTAAGCTCTTTGGCCCGGCAAAATGAGAAATTTAAAAACTACATTAGCAACTGGCGAAAAATTTTACCAAGTGAGTTTTTGGATAAATTTAGTGGCGAAATTTATAATGAGATCACCGAAAACTACTGTTGTGGCGCTTATGTGAGTGCTAAAAACGTAGCTAAACTAAAGGCTGACTATGAAGCAGGTGGCGAGATAAAAGAGGCGATTGATGGTTTTTACGCTCAAAATTTACCTGCCTTTTTAGATGCGCTAAACTACGCATTCGAGCTAGAAATAGGCCTGCTCGAGGCCACTGAGGTAGTGGAGCCAAATCCTCTTGATCTAAACAAATCAAGCTCATATTCAAACCTCTTTAACTGCGATCCAAAGGGCGCTATCATTTACGCACAGACCGCGGTGCAGCAGATTGGCGAGGCGATAAAGCAAGAAGAGACTGGCAAAAAGTCACTTTTTGAGAAGATCAAAGGGCTATTTAAATAAATTTTGAAAGGATAAAAATGGCAACTGAGCATAGTTTTGATATAAGTGCCGAGGTCGATATGATGGAGGTCAAAAACGCGCTGGAGACGGCAAAAAAAGAGATCGCGGCGAGGTATGACTTTAAGGGGCTTGCAGCTGAAGTCGAGCTAAACGAAAAAGAGAAATTTATCACGCTTCTTAGCTCAAGCGACAACAAGATCGACGCACTAAAAGATATAGTTATCTCAAAACTCATCAAGCGCAACATCCTACCAGTAGCGATCACAGAGACAAAAAGAGAGCCAGCGAGTGGTGGAAATTTAGAGGCGACACTAAAGCTAAACGACACGCTTGATGGTGAAAACTCAAAAAAGATCACCAAAGCCATCAAAGACTCAAAGATCAAGGTAAGCGCGCAGATCAGGGGTGAAGAGATCAGAGTAACAAGTAAAAGCATAGACGATCTGCAGGAGTGTATAAAGCTGGTGAGGGGGTTAAATTTGGAGCTTCCGATCAGTTTTAAAAACCTAAAGTAACGGCTTCTCGTGAGTGCCTTTAAATGAGCTAGAAAAATTTTCACTCCGCAGGCTATATGCCTAGCGCACGCTTAATTTTTCGTCGCAACATTTAAAATCATCTCACGACGTTTTGTGATTCACTTTGTCATTAAAATTGCAAAACTGCCACTTGATTTTTTCATACAAAATTTGGCAATTTTTTGTAATTTTTCACTTAAATTTATTTCACCAAGGACAAAAAATGAGCTTTTTTAAGAAAATTCTCGGTAAACAAATCGATCTTGGCAAGCAAATGCCGATCTATTTTGTAAGTAACGACGAAGAATACATGCAGCGCGCGTTTGAGCAAGCTCGTGAGAGCTTTAGGTATTTTTGGCGTGAGGTTTATTGGGAGCGCCACAGGATCGTACCTATGCTTGATTATGCGATGGTAAAAATTTGCTTCTTAGATGTCGTAAATGGCGAAGAAGTCGGCGAGCACATGTGGATAGACGATGTGGAATTTGATGGCGAAACGATATATGGAACACTCGTAAACGAGCCTGACGCCGTGCAAAACGTTAAAGTAGGCGATCAAGTAAGCGTGAAGATAGATGAGATGAGCGACTGGCTCTTTGCGATAGATGGACGCGCATACGGTGGATTTAGCGTGCAGGCGATGCGTTCACGCATGCAAAAGAAAGAGCTAAAAGAGCACGATAAAGCATGGGGGCTTGATTTTGGCGATTTTAACGATATTTTGGTAGTTTACGAGCAAAAAGAGCACCCTGAAAATTTGATAGAGCATCCAATGAGCAAAAATACGCATGAACAGGTGGAGCAGTACATAAAAGAGCATCCAAGTATGGTCACGGACGCCGATGAATTTGGCTATACGCAGCTTCACCACGAGGCGATCGCTGGAAATTTAAATCTTGTAAATCTCTTGCTAAAATACGGCGCTGATAAAAATGCTCGCACAAAAAGTGGAAAAACGGCGGCTGAATTTGCTGAAAATTTGGGCTGGAGCGAAATCGCAAAGGTGCTTAAATAGCAAGTTTTTATAAATTTTTAGGATTTAAATTTGAGTTATCAAGATAATTTAAAACAGAAAGAAAATAATATTACTAGGATAGCTGAAATCATAAAATTTTTAAGAGAAAATTTTGATGGCTTGGACAAATATGATAGTAAATATAGCCAGTTAATAGTTCTTTTAAATAAAGAAAAGAGGTTGTATAGTAATTTGGATAAAAGTGATCCTGATGTTTTTTATAATGAATTAAGAGAAATAAAACGTCAAATAAGTTTTAAAATTTTAGAAATTAAATATGAGCTATTAGATACATTCGAAAAGAAAAAATTTAAATTTACTATAATGACAAAATTATGCGGGCAATATTTAGACAAATTATTAATTGAAAAATTTATAGATAATATAAAAAATAAAATATGTAAAAAACTTGACGAAATCTCAGTTAAGAAAATAAATGAAAATTCCAATGAAATTAAAAAATTATTGGATGAATTTTTTATTTGTACAAACGATGGTTCTCCACATAAAGAAATTTTAAATTTAATAGATAGTGAAGACAATAGCGACACAAAACAAGAGGGATTCAAAAAAAATATATCAAAAATAAAGAAACAAATAACTGAAATCTCTAAAGAAAAAGATTTTAAAACTAAAGCAAATTTTAATGAGCACTATATTAAAGATATTAACAAGAAGACAAAAGAGATATCAAAACTTGCCAATGAATATTTTAAATATTATTTAACAAATTCTTTTGAAGAAAGAAGTGCAAAAGACTATTTTAATGCTCTTTTAAAATTTCATCCATTGATACTATCTGGTATTAGCTTGGTTGGCATGATCTATTATTTTGCATATTTTGGATTTGAGTTGAAATATTTTCCTGATTTAGGTGGAGCAGATGTAGCATATGTTGGTGTATCATTATTTTTTATGTTAGCCACTATTTCTCTTTTTTTTATTTTGCCTTGTTTATGTTATCCAGGCTATCATAAGAAAGATGCAGGATGGACAATTTTTTTTGGGCTTTCTTTGCTTCCTCTTTTTACATTAATTTGTATGGCGGCATTAAATACTATTACTATAATTAGACCACTTAATGAATTGTTTTGGTATTCTTTAGGTATCGACTTTTTGCTTGCTTATTGTTATTTGCATAGATAAATTTGTAACTTTCTTTCGGCTTTCTTTGCTTCTTTTCTTTACATCAGTTTATATAATGGCATTAAATACTATTACTATAATTAGACCACTTTATGAATTGTTTGGGTGTTTTTTTATTATTTTGTTGTTTGTTTTTATAGATAAATATATTTTACGTAAAGTTTCTATAGTAATAATTAGAACTATCGTAGTAGTGCTTATAGTTATTATATGTATTAAATTCAGTCTATTACTTTTTCTTTCAATAGCTGGACTTTATCTTGTGATACTTATATACTTTAAAGGTTTTAAAGATTTTTACAACAATAATGACTTCCTTCAGTTTGTAATTGCTTTCATAATTGTAGTATTTGCAATTCTTTCTTGGTTTGTAACAAATGAATTCGCAAATAAGCTTGGTATAGCAAATGTAGAATATAAATATTTATCTATTGAAAAAAGTGCATTGGGTGCTTTACCAAAAGAGATTTGCGATATTACTAATATAAATTTGGCTGAAGAAAATCTAACTATTTCGTATGCTGATAATAAATTAGCTATAAAAGATGAGAATAATAATTCAGCATTATGCGGCAATGTTTTCCCTGAATATATAAAATTTAGTTGCGAAGATAATGAATGCAAAAATATAAAAGAAGCTACAAATATAAAATATCAGAATAAAAACCTAAGCTATGCGATAGTAGATAAGAATACATTAAAAGAAAATAATTTTACTATTGGAACTACTGTTAAGGTAACCCCAAAAGAAAATATAACTTATATAGAAAAACAAAATGATGTCATTTTACTTCATAACATAAAAGCCACCTCAACTCTTGGTAAGTTTTATTATTTGGAAACAATTGGTTATAAAAATGAGAACAATGAGGAAACAAAATTTGAGCTAGACTCAAGCAAGATCATCTCAAGAGCTAAGGAATAAAATATTAAATTTATCACTTAAGGTGGGTATTAAAAACTAAGCCAAATACTAAAAATGGTATGTTTTTATAAGTAAAAGTCTTAAGTGATTTTTATCTTTTACTAAATTTTTATACCGATGCAAGGCTAAATTTATTAAAAGTTAGCTATCCTAACACATCAATTTAAAACCAAACTTATTTAAGGCGATTAGTTATGATCTTTAAAAATATTATCGAGAATTTTGCCGTAAATTACGCTCATAATTCTATTCAAAGATCACTATATAATGAATTTAATATAGACATTTTAACCACAACCTACACCAAAACTCCAAAAAAAGACAAAAAGTATATGCTCTACGCACATGTGCCATTTTGTCACACATTCTGTCCATATTGCTCGTTTCATAAGTACCACTACGAGCAAGAGCTTGCAAAAGTTTATTTTGAAAATTTACGTGAGGAGATGAGGCAGGTTAAAGAGGCTGGATTTGACTTTGATTCACTTTATGTTGGTGGTGGCACAACGCTTATAAATGAACCTGAGCTTGAGAAAACGCTTAAGCTTGCAAAAGAGCTTTTTAGTATAGATGAAATTTCAGCAGAAAGCGATCCAAATCACATCTCCCCCGAGAGTTTAGCTAGATTTGATGGATTAATTGATCGCTTAAGCGTTGGCGTACAAAGCTTTGATGATGAAACGTTAAAGAGAGTTGGCAGATATGAAAAATTTGGCTCAGCCAAGGAGATAAAAAGAAAGCTTGAGCTCGCTCTTGGCAAGATCCCAGTCATTAGCCTCGATCTCATCTTTAACCTGCCAAATCAAACAAAAGAGCAGCTCATAAACGACATAAATACTGCAAAATCGATCTCTCCGCAACAAATCACCTTCTATCCACTTATGAAATCAGAGCTAACAAGAGAGAATATAGCTCGCTCGCTTGGTGTTTCAAACGTAGATAACGAGCGTGAATTTTATGAGATAATCACTGAAGAATTTAGCAAAAGTAACTACAAACAAAGCAACGCTTGGGCATTTTCAAATGAAAAAAATGCTGACCTTCGTGACGAATATGTTGGCTCAAATTTAGAGTATCTTGGCGTTGGTAGCGGAGCATTTAGCTTTCTTAATGGCGAGCTTGTAATAAACGCGTTTAATCTACTTGAATACGGCAAAAGGATAAAAAATAGGCAAAGCCCAGTCATCGCAAAATGTGGTTTTAGCAAGAAAGAGAGACTTAAATACACGTTTTTAACAAGGCTTTTTGATGGCGGAGTTGATATTAAAAGATATAACAATGAAAATAACACAAACATCAACAAAGCCTTATTTATGGAGCTTAGCTTGCTTAAGCTTGTAAATGCAATATATGAAGAAAATGGTATTATCAAGCCGACATTTTTTGGCAAATATATTTGCATCGTGCTTATGCGTGATTTTTATGCTGGCATGGACAAAGTGCGTGCGATATTTAAAGATGACGCTAAGATAAAACGAAGCAAGGTGCTTCGCATAATGAGCGAAAATACTGAACAAAAGTATGAGCCAAATATCATTCAGCCACGAGCTGCGATATAATGCTTGCAAATTTAATCAAAAAAAACATATATCAAATTTCTAAAATAGTGTTATTAACACTCCTATTTAGCGGACTTGGTGTCTGGACTCTTTCGTTTATAAACAATGAGCTTGTAAGCTTAAAAGAATTTGATCCGATTCTTGCGATTAAATTTATAGCAGTCTTACTTTTATTTTTTATAAGCGCCATCGCCGCAAATATATCGCTTACAAATTTTGGGCATAAATTTATCTATGAGCTAAGATATCAAAGTGTAAAGCAAATTTTAGATACACCAAATAGCGTGATAAATGAGATCGGCAAGGCAAAGATTATAGCTAGCCTAAACAATGACATAAAAACGATCACATTTGCTTTTATGAGTGCTACTGGCTTTATACAAAGCTTAGTTTTTATCGTCTGTGCTAGCATCTATCTTTGTGTAATCGCTCCAAAAATTTTTATCTTTTTATCCATTTGGATCGGTGCGACTCTTTTTATAAATACGCTTTTTATGAAAAAAATTCATCTTTATTTTAGGCATTCTAGAGTTCAAGATGATGCATTGCAAAAGCACTACGACGATATCGTAGAGGGGCATAGAGAGCTTAGTTTAAACAGGGCAAGGGCAAGTGCCTGCTTTGATGAGTTAAATTTTACAGGCGATAAAAAACGCCAAAATATGGTAAAAGCCGATATTTATCACGCATTAAGCGATAATTTTACAAACATTATACTACTTGGCTCAGTAGGACTTTGTGTATTTTTGTGCGTGGCATTTGACTGGGCGAGCCTGCAAACAGCACTAAGCATCAGCCTAACGATACTATTTTTAAGAGGCTCGTTTATGAGTATGGTTGGTTCCATACCGGCCGCACTTAGCGCAAAAGTGAGTTTAGAAAAGATCATGAGTTTAAATCTAAATAAATTTAAGGAAGGCTTTAAATTTGATGATAGCCTAAGTGACGAGTGGCGAAGCATTAGACTAAAGGATATAAATTTCAACTATACTCACGGCAAATTTAGCCTAAAAGATGTAAATTTAGAGATCAAACGCGGTGAGATAACGTTTATCATCGGTAAAAATGGTAGTGGCAAAAGCACTCTTATAAATTTACTTTGTGGCCTCATTCGCCCAAGTGGTGGCGAAATTTACCTTGATAGCACAAAGATAGATGAAAGAAATTTACAAAGCTATCAGGCAAAGATTAGCGCTATTTTTGCTGATTTTTATCTATTTTCACAAACGCTCTCTCATAATGGCTTTGCTAGCCAGAACGAAATAGACGAGCTTTTAGCCTTGCTTGAGATCGACAAAAAAGTAAGTGTCATAGATAATAAGCTTAGCACCACGCAACTCTCAACTGGCCAGCGAAAGCGTCTAAGTCTTTTAATAGCCATCTTAGAGCACCGCTCTATCCTTATCCTAGATGAATGGGCGGCCGACCAAGATCCGCTATTTAAGCGAAAATTTTATAAAGAAATTTTGCCATTTTTACAAAGTAAAGGCATCAGCATAATCGCTGTTAGCCACGATGATAGCTATTTTGATGTAGCAACTAGGATCATCTTGGTAAAAGATGGCTTTGTGCGTGAGCTAGATGAGAGCGAGCGAATAAGTGCTGCAAAGGATGCAGTCGAGAAGATAAAATAGGAGTAATTTTTACACAAAAGCACAATACTCACCCTGCTCTTAAGCCGTTTCAAGCTCAAATAAATTTAAATTTAGTAGAATCTTAAAAATTAAAAAAGGCAAAGTATGTCACATTCAGAGCTTGAAAGTACCTATTTTGGTGCATTTATCATACTTTTACTAGCGACTTGTTCATTTTGTTTAATAACATTCTTATCTTCAAAAATAAGTAAAAAATTAGCCAACCGCAATACCCAGCGTCTAAAACTTGGCTTTTATGAGTGTGGTCCAACCACCGTAAAACAGCCAAATAAGATAAATATCCACTACTTTTTTTATGGAATTTTATTTATTTTGTTTGATGTTGAAGTCATTTTTATGTATCCGTGGGCGGTGGATTTTAGGCTACTTGGAATTTTTGGACTAATCGAAATGTTGCTTTTTGTGGCGATTTTACTTATCGGCTTTGCTTATGCTTGGCAAAAAGGAGTCTTTAAATGGCAAAGCATCAGATAAACTACGCTGCAAATGGTGGCTTGCCAGTCGTTTTAACAACCGTTGATAAGCTCGTGCAGTGGGGTAGGAGCAACTCGCTTTGGGCACTTAGCTACGGGCTTGCTTGCTGTGCGATAGAGATGATGGCAAGTGGAGCTAGTAGGTATGATTTTGATAGATTTGGTACTATATTTCGCGCCAGTCCAAGACACTCAGAGGTGATGATAATAGCTGGCACGCTAACTAAAAAACACGCCGAGTTTACAAGGCGTCTTTATGATCAGATGCCTGAGCCAAAATGGGTCATCTCAATGGGTAGCTGTGCAAACACTGGCGGCATGTTTAACACCTATTCAACCGTTCAAGGTGTCGATAGAATAATACCAGTTGATATCTACATCCCAGGCTGTGCTCCTCGCCCAGAAACGCTTCAATACGCGCTCATGATGCTTCAAAAAAAGATAAGAAAACAAAGTGCATTTAGAGCGCAAAAGCCAAGAAAGCTTGAGATATGAGAGAGTATAAGCCAAATAATGATCTGCAAAAAAAGCAGTATTACAAAGAGAAATTTTACATAGAAAAGCAGACGCCAAAAGATGAGGTAAGAGGTTCTAAATTTGATGAGGAGCTAGCCATCTTAGAGCAAAACGGAGTAGAAATTTTATCTAGCTATGTGGAGTTTGACCAACTTGTTCTCTACGTAAATTCTAGTGAAAATTTTAAAGCTCTTGAAGTATTAAAATCTTTTGGTTACGAACAGCTTAGTGAGCTCGCAGCGCTTGATTTCATAAATCAAAAAGATGGATATGAGGTCTTTTATCAGCTTCTTAGTATCAGTAAAAATAGACGCGTCCGTGTAAAATGCTTTGTAAAAAATGATGAAATGCTAAAAAGCGTTTGTGAGCTTTACAAAAGCGCAAACTGGGCTGAGCGCGAGATGTATGATCTAAGCGGTGTTTTGATCAAAGATCATCCAAATTTAAAGCGTCTCATCATGCCTGATGACTGGCACTCACACCCGCTCTTAAAGAGCTATCCGCTAACTGGCGACGAGGCAGCCAAATGGTACGAGGTGGATAAAATTTTTGGGCGTGAGTTTAGAGAGCAAATTGGCAAAGAGAACCGCGATCCAGCTTATATTGAAGAGAAAGATACCTTTGGATTTTCAAGGGCATTTAGCGAAGAGTATGAGTATCAAGAAGATGGCGGCGTAAAATTTGTCAAAAAGGCTAAATTTAGCCAGAGCCAGATAGTAAAGGAAAGACCTTGAGCCAGGCACCAAACCGCTTAAAACCATTTTTTGAAAATTTAGAATTTGAGCAAAATGACGGCAAGATGATACTAAATTTTGGCCCACAACACCCAAGCGCACATGGTCAGTTAAAGCTTGTGCTTGAGCTTGATGGCGAAAAGGTCGTAAGGGCCTTACCAGAGGTTGGCTTCATGCACCGAGGCGTTGAAAAAATGGCTGAAAATATGACCTATCAGGAATTTATCCCAGTGACTGACAGGGTCGATTACATAGCATCGAGTGCCAATAACTACGCGTTTTGTGCGGCCGTAGAGAAGCTTTGTGGTATCGAAGTGCCTCGCCGTGCGCAGATTATTAGAGTGATGCTTTTAGAGCTAAATCGCATCAGCTCGCACCTTTTATTTTTAGCTACACACGCACTTGACGTGGGGGCAATGAGCGTCTTTTTATACGCATTTAGAGAGCGCGAATACGTCCTTGATCTTATAGAAAAATACTGCGGCGCAAGGCTAACTCATAGCTCCATAAGGATCGGTGGCGTGCCGCTTGACCTACCTAATGGCTGGTGCGAGGAGCTGCTTAAATTTTGTGAGAAATTTCCAAGCGACATCACGCTTTACGAAGATCTGCTAAGCGAAAATAGAATTTGGCAAGCAAGGCTTGTAGATGTGGGCGTAATTAGCAAAGAGTTAGCCCTTAGTAGCGGCTGCTCTGGTGTCATGCTAAGAGCAAGCGGTGTGGCGCGTGATATAAGAAAAGAAGAGCCATATCTCATCTATGATGAGCTAGAATTTGACGTGCCTTACGCCACCAAAGGCGATTGCTACGCAAGGTATCTGCTTTACATGAAAGAGATGCGTGAGTGCGTGAAAATTTTAAAGCAGTGCGTTAGCAAGTATCAAACAAGCAGCCCCGCTATCATCGCCGATGCGCCAGATTACGTGAGCGCTTCAAAAGAGCAGATAATGAGCCAAAACTACTCACTAATGCAGCATTTTGTGCTAATAACTCAGGGGCTAAAACCACCAAAGGGTGAAATTTACTTTGCTAGCGAGTCGCCAAAGGGTGAGCTTGGAATTTATATAAACTCAGACGGCAGCGCAAGCCCGTACCGCCTAAAAATTCGCACGCCAAGCTTTTGGCACTGCGCTATTTACGAAGATTTATTAGTAGGTCAGTACATCGCTGACGTCGCTACGATAATTGGTAGCACAAATATCATCTTAGGCGAGGTCGATAGATGAGAAGGGTCGATCTTAGACACTTAAAAAGTGAGTTTTTGAGCGCTCTTGGACAGCAGATAAAGGCTAGCGAGGCTGGCGAAGTGATTATATTTTTATTTGAGATAGGCGATTTTAGCGGCGTGGCAAAGGCTGTAAATTTAGCCTATAATCTAAACTGCGAAGTGATGAACTCGCTTAAATTTAACCAAGTTGATTGGGTATTAACCATAAAAAAGGGCAAGATATGAAATTTAATGATTTAATAGCAGGCAAAAGCTTAAGCATCGCAAATTTACTAAGCTTGAGCGACAAAAATTTAGCAAAAAAGATAAAAGAGCACGAGTTTAAATACATCTCTTGCATCGAAGATAGCGAGCTTGGCGGCGAAAATTTAATCCGCTGCGAAATAGGCTCAATAAGCTACGTCTTGGCTCTTCTTTGCAAATACGCAAATTTATCTTGCGATGAGTTTTTTAGTGAGCTTGATGATGGGCTGATAAGTGGCGAGTGCAATGTTGGTGAAGAGGAATTTGAAGAGCTTGGCGAGTGGATAAAGGACGTTAAAAACATCGTTATTGATGATTCATTTTTTACTCATCCAGATAAAGATGCGATCTTTTGGCTACTTGAAATTTTAGGCAAAAATGTCGTTTTAGCTGGTGGTTGCAAGAAAGAATTTAATGATTATCACAAAATAGACGAGCTAAAAGAGCTTGAAAATTTTGACGGAGCAGTCGTTTATCTAAACAAAAATGCAAGCGATGAGATCGTAGGTGGCGTGCAATTTGGTATCGTAGCAAAGGCAAAAGATGGCGATATACTAGAGCTTAAAGCAAAAGATTTTAGCGTGAAGGCAAAATTTAAACTAGACCATTCGTTAAAAGGCACAGTTGCGATATTTGGCGCAAAAGAGTTTGATGGATACGCATTTAAACAAGTAGTAGTTAGTAAATGAAAATAAGCATAAATGATCAAATTTTAGAAGCAGATGAGGGCGAGAGCATCCTAAATATCGCAAGAGCAAATGGAATTTATATCCCAGCTCTTTGCTATCTTAGCGGCTGCTCACCAACTCTTGCTTGTAGGCTTTGCATGGTCGAGGCAAATGGCAAAGTAGTTTATAGCTGTAATGCCAAAGCAAAAGAGGATATGCAAATTTATACAAACACGCCAGAAATCGCTGCCGAGCGAAATGCGATCATGCAGACTTACTGCGTAAATCATCCGATTCAATGTGGCGTTTGTGACAAAAGCGGCGAATGTGAACTACAAAATTTAACCACGCATCTAAAGGTAAATGAGCAAAAATTCGCCATCGCCGATACGCACAAACCGCATAAAAAATGGGGGCTAATCAACTACGATCCAGCTCTTTGCATAGTCTGCGAAAGATGTGTCACTGTTTGTAAGGATAGGATCGGTGAGAGTGCGCTAAAGACCGTACCAAGAGGCGTTGAGGTGCCAAAAGAGCTAAAAGAGAGTATGCCAAAAGATGCCTACGCAGTTTTTAGCAAGATGCAAAAAAGCTTAATAGGCCCAAGCGTGGGCGAGAGTCTTGACTGCTCATTTTGTGGCGAGTGTATCAGCGTTTGTCCTACTGGAGCACTTATTAGTTCGCATTTTCAATATAGCACAAATATCTGGGAACTAAACCCTATCCCAGCAGCAAATCCACACCAAAGTGATTGCGAGCTAATTTACTATGACGTAAAAGAAAAGAGTACTAGCGACAGAAGTAAGCAAATTTACCGCGTCAGCAATGATTTTACATTTGGCGAAATAAGTGGAGCAGCTAGGTTTGGTTATGACTTTCACAACGAGCTTGCCTGTAAAAATGAAGAGAAATTTGAAGAGATTGTTTTAAATATTAAAAATGGCGAGATCAAAAATATAAAATTTAATAGCTTTATCACGAACGAAGAGGCGCTTATTTTAGAGCGTTTAAGAGAGAAATTTGATCTAAATTTAATAAACAATGAAGCGCTAAACTATCAAAAATTTTTAAATAAATTTAGCGAATTTAGTGGGCTTAGCTCATATAACGCAGACTATGCAGATATTAAAAATAGCGATTTTATCATCACTGCTGGCAGTTTCTTAAGACACGAAAGCCCAGTGACAAGCTTTAAGTTAAATAATGCTTTAAAAATGAATAAAGCAGCTGGAATTTACTTTCATCACATAGCCGATGAGATCGTTAAAAAATATTCTAAAAATTTTATCTGCGTAACGCATGAAGCTGGAAAATTAGAGCAAATTTTACTTTTTATACTTAAAAACTGGGGTGAAAATTTACCTATCGCGCTTACATCAAAACTTGAAAATTTTGATGAAAATTTTGGTTTAGATATACCAGCTTTAAGCGAGGGTAAAAGCAAATTTACGCTCATTTTAGGAAGCGATTTTTACACAGATGAAAATGCGAATTTACTAGCCGCACTTACTGGAGTGATCGCAAGAGCTACGCCGTTTCGTGTGATGCTAATACCACCACGCACAAACTCACTTGGCGTTGCTAAAATTTGCACTCTTACAAGCGAGAAAAAGCTTGGCAAGACGCTTGGCTATAACAAAAATGGTGATTATAAATTTAGCATTTTTGAAGGTGACATTGATGCTAGCGCGCTAAATCAGCAAGAAGGCACATTTACAAGCATAAATAACGCCCTAGTGCCAACAAATGTAGCGATACCGCACAAAGGTTATTTTCTAAACGATATTGCAAATGCACTTGGACTAATGGCTAAAAATACGATTGATTACACGCCAAATTTACCAAAAGAAAAGGGTTATAGAGGCATTAAATTTGATGATTTAGAAAATTTTTACGCAAACGACGGAACAAGTCACAGAGGCTACAAGCTTGAAATTTCAAATTTTACACCAAATGATGATATAGAGCCACTTTTAAAAGATAGCAAGAGTATAAATTTAAAAGACGACGAAGCACTTATAAGTCTTGCAAATCCTATAAATTTGCCATCGTTTTTTGCAAACTATGCCACACAAACAGCTAAAAGAGCGAAGCTTTATGTAAGTAGCGAGTTTATGGCTAAATTTGAAATTTCACAAAATGAAGCAATTATTTTAGAAAAAGATGAGCATAAGCTTGCCATTTGCGTGGAGCTTGATAGCGAGCTTGGCGGAGTCGCTGCGTATTTAGGCGATTATGACGATAAGCTTGATGTGGGGGTTATATTTAATGGCAAAAGCTACGCCGCAGTTAAAATCATAAAGGCAAAAGATGAGTGAAACACTATTTTTTGTGCTAAGCACTATCATTAAAGCCGTGATCATCTTAGCCGTCATGGCAAGCCTTGCAGGGCTTGCAACTTATGCTGAGAGAAAGGTACTAGCCTACATGCAGCGCCGCGTGGGACCTGATATGGTAGGACCTGCTGGGATTTTACAGATAGTAGCTGACATGATAAAACTCTTTACAAAAGAGGATATCGTGCCAGCAAATACGAATAAATTTATCTTTTTAATAGCTCCACTAATATCAGCCATTGCCGCGTTTGCAGCGCTTGCACCTGTGCCATTTTTACCTGAGTTTGAAATTTTTGGATATACATTACGTCCGATTCTCTCAGATATAAATGTTGGTATTTTATACATCGCTGGTGTTGCTTCAGTTTGCGTCTTCTCTCCACTTGCAGCAGGTCTTGCAAGCTATAATAAATTTGCACTAATTAGCGCGGCTCGCGCAGTAGTCTCACTTCTTAGTTTCGAAATAGTCGCTGGCATGGCTCTTTTAAGCGTCGTAATGGTAACTAGCTCACTCTCACTTGTGGATATAAACAACTATCAAAAAGGAATTTTTGGCTGGCTTATATTTAAGCAGCCACTTGCCTTTTTGCTATTTTTAATAGCAAGCTTTGTGGAGTGCAATAGAACGCCATTTTGCTTAACAGAAAACGAAACAGAGATAGTGGCAGGCTATGGCACCGAGTATAGCGGCATGAGATGGGCAATGTTTTTCATCGGCGAATACACAAATATGATCGCTGCTAGCATCATCATTACGATTTTATTTTTAGGTGGATTTAACGAATTTTTATTTATCCCAGGTGCTTTAATGATCATCTTAAAATCAAGCATTGTCTTTTTCTTTTTTCTTTGGGTAAGGGCTTCATGGGCACATTTAAGAGTTGATCAGTTAAGTGCATTTTGCTGGAAAATTTTGCTTCCACTTGGAATTTTAAATATCGTAATCACTGGCTTTATGCTACTAATCTAAGGCGAAAAATGAATGAGAAAAAATATATTTTAATAGATGAAAAGTTAAAGCCAAAGAGCACGTTTGATAAATTTAAGCACTTCATCGCTATCACATTTAAGCCTGATCTTTTGATCGGACTAAAAGTCACGATAAAGCAGATGCTCTTTAGCAAGTCGCACACTTTAAAATACCCTATGCAAAAGATGCAGCTAAATGCTAGATATAGGGGTATTCACAAGCTTTTGAAATTTGTTGAAAGTGAAAATGAACGTTGCATTGGGTGTGGGCTATGTGAGAAAATTTGCGTTAGCAATTGCATTTCGATGAAGACTTCACTTGGCGAAGATGGCCGCAAAAAGGTCGCAAGCTACTCGATAAATTTAAGTAGATGCGTGTATTGTGGATTTTGTGCTGATGTTTGTCCTGAGCTTGCAATAGTTTGTGGACAAGAGTACGAAGTCGCAAGTGAGAGCAGGATTATATTTGGCACAAAAGATGAGTTTTTGACAAAGGATAAATTTTTAAAAGATCAAAGCGAGTTTGAAGGATACGGAGCGCTTCCTAAAAATTCTGACAGCTTAATCAAAAAGACGCCAAATGCATTTATAAGCGAAAATGAAGATGAGACAAAAAGTGATGAGTAGTATAAATTTTAAAAGGGCAAAAGATGTATGAGAGCTTTGCATTTTATCTTTTTAGTGCCTTTGTTTTAGTTAGCTTTTCTTTTAGTGTATTTTGTAAAAATGCACTAAATGCAGTCTCTGCGCTAGCTGCTGGCATGGTATTTATCTCGGCTATATTTTTCTTACTTGGAGCGGAATTTTTAGGCGTAGTACAGATCATCGTATACACAGGCGCTGTGGTCGTTTTATATGCATTTGCAATGATGTTTTTTGATAGCAGTAAAGAATGTGAGCCAAAAAGTAGCAAAAAAGCAAAGATCACCATCTATCTTTTAAGTAGCTTTATAGCGCTTCTTTTGATATTTATATTTTTAGTACCTATTTATGGTGTAAAATTTGATGGATTAAGTCCCATTGCTAGCGAGCTTGGCAATATCGAGGCTATTGGAATTTTGCTTTTTAGCAAGTATTTAATCGCTTTTGAGATGTGTGCTGTAATGCTTCTTGTGGCAATGGTTGCTGGCATTATCTTGATACACAAAGACCTAAATACTCAAAATACGCTAGAGGAGATGCTATGATAGGACTTACTCACTATCTCATCCTTGCAAGTCTAGTCTTTGTCATAGGGCTAATTGGCATAATGCGAAGAAGAAATTTGATCATGCTATTTTTCTCAAGTGAAATTTTACTAAACTCGGCAAATATCGCACTCGCAGCTATCTCAAAATACCACTTTGATCTAACCGGGCAAATAGTTGCATTTTTTATAGTTGCCATCGCGGCTAGTGAAGTCGCCGTGGGGTTAGGGCTACTAGTGCTTTGGTATAAAAAGACTGGCAGTATCAGCCTAGAGTCGATGACAAATATGAAAGGCTAAGGGATGACTTTATTTTGCATTTCACTATTTTTCCCTCTTCTTAGCTTTATCATTTCCGGACTTTTTTCACATAGCAGTAAAAATTTTTTACTTGGTATCTTTTGCTCACTTTTAATAATAATCAGCACAACTGCCTCACTCATGCTAACAGCTAGCCTTGGCATAGATGAACCGCTAAATTTATCACTAAAAGAGTTTATAAATTTTGGCGGTCTGGATTTAAATTTTGGCTTCTATCTTGACGCCATTAGCCTTGTTATGCTTAGCACCGTTGGTATCGTGGCAAGCATCGTGCATATCTACTCGGTTGGCTACATGAGAGATGATGCAAGTTTTAACCGCTTTTTTAGTTATTTGGGGCTCTTTGTCTTTTGCATGAACATCCTTGTATCAAGCGATAACTTTATAGGGCTATTTATCGGCTGGGAGGGTGTTGGACTTTGCTCTTGGCTACTCATTGGCTTTTGGTATAAAAGGCCTAGTGCAAACGTCGCTGCAAACGAGGCCTTTATAATGAATAGGGTTGCTGATCTTGCTATGCTTGTTGGTATCTTTTATATATTTTATAGCTTTGGCTCACTTAAATTTAGCGAGGTTTTTAACGCTAGAAGCGACTTTTCTGGGCTAAATTTAGGCATTATTGCCACACTTCTTTTCATAGGCGCCATGGGCAAAAGTGCGCAGTTTCCGTTTCACACTTGGCTTGCAAACGCCATGGAAGGACCAACACCAGTTTCTGCGCTCATCCACGCAGCGACCATGGTAACAGCTGGCGTCTATCTAGTCATACGTGCAAATTTTATCTTTATAAACGCGCCTGAAGTCTCGCATTTTATCGCCTGCCTTGGCACATTTGTAGCGGTTTTTGCGGCTAGCATCGCGCTTGTGCATAACGACCTTAAAAAAATAGTCGCCTACTCGACGCTTTCGCAGCTTGGTTATATGTTCGTAGCTGCTGGACTTGGCGCTTATAAGATCGCACTTTTTCACCTTGTCACACATGCATTTTTCAAATCACTTCTATTTTTATGCGCTGGCAACGTCATGCACGCGATGCATGATGAGCTAAATATCAAAAAAATGGGCGGACTTTATAAATTTATGAAGCCAACTGCACTCCTTTCTATCATCGCAAGCTGTGCGCTAGCTGGATTTTATCCATTTGCTGGCTTTTTCTCTAAAGATAAAATTTTAGAGGTTGCCTTTAGTGAAAATAAATTTTTATGGATCATTTTACTCTTTGGCGCTGTACTTACGGCATTTTATAGCTTTAGGCTTGTTATGCTCGTCTTTTTTACAAAGCCAAAGAGCGAGAAACACGTGCATGAAGCTAAAAACTATATGCTAGCTGGCATGGGCGTACTTGGAATTCTCTCAGTCATAAGTGGCTTTTTTTGGAGCAACTTTAGTGAGTTTTTAGAAAAAAGTTTAAAAGATTTTCCACTAAATTTATCTCACAGTAGTGAAATTTTCTTGCTCGTTTTAACACTTAGCCTAGTGCTAGCAAGTGCTGGCTTTGCTATATTTGCCTATAAAAGAGAAATTTTTAAAGAGAGTGTTTGTGAGAGCAGAATTTATAAAATTTTGCAAAATGCCTACTTTATCCCAAAATTTTACGAGAAATTTTTCATAAATGGCTATACGTTAATTTCACAAATTTGTAAGAAATTTGACGAGATGATAATCGATCGTAGTGTCGATCTAGTCGCAACAGCGCTAAATAAATTTGCATTTTTAGCAAACAAAATGCAAAGTGGCGACTTAAGCATCATGCTTAGATTTATGGTTGCAGGATTTGCCTTGCTTTTAAGCTTTATATTTTTATTAAACGGAGCCAAATAATGCTAAGTGTAATCATATTTTTCCCTGCAATAAGTGCAATACTTGGCTTTTTGATAGAAAATAAAAGCATCAAATTTTATGGAGCAAGCATCGCTCTTATCGAGCTTTTGCTTGCCATTTTTATCTGCGTAAATGTTGATTTTCAGGGTTATGACTTTGTTTTAACGCATCAAGTCTCGCTCATACCAAGCCTAAATATCAGCTATTTTGTCGGCATCGACACTATTTCGCTTGTGCTTATAGTCCTTAGCGCATTTATAAGCTTCATCTCTATCGCCGCACTTAGCGATGATGGAAATTTAAAGCACCTTGTTATTAGCGTGCTATTTTTAGAGAGCACGATGATGGGCGTCTTTAGCGCGCTTGATATGATCTTGTTTTATAGCTTTTGGGAGCTTAGCCTCATACCGCTACTTTATATCATCGGCGCATTTGGTAGTAAAAATAGAATTTACGCTGCGATTAAATTTTTCATCTATACATTTTTAGGCTCTGTCTTTATGCTAGTAGCGATCATCTTTATCGGCTATTTATGCTATCAAAAAAGCGGCGTCTTTAGCTTTAGCTTGCTTGACTGGTATAAGCTTGGTATCGGGCAAAGCGCTCAAATTTGGCTATTTTTAGCGTTTTTCTTTGCCTTTGGTGTGAAAACTCCGCTATTTCCATTTCACACGTGGCTACCTTACGCGCACGGACAGGCTCCGACTATCGGCTCGGTGCTACTTGCTAGCGTGCTTTTAAAGATGGGCACTTACGGCTTTGTGAGATTTTCACTCCCACTTTTTCCAGATGCGAGCCTGCTTTTAAGTGGCTTTGTCTGCATCATAGCCATCATCATGATCATCTACGCAGCCCTTGTTGCCTACGCACAAAGCGATATGAAACAAGTGATCGCTTATAGCTCCATTTCACACATGGGCGTCATCATGCTTGGCATCTTTTCTTTAAATTTAATAGGCCTTGGCGGCTCAATATTTTTAATGATAAGCCACGGCATCGTAAGTGGAGCGCTATTTTTATTAGTTGGCGTCATCTACGAGAGGGCTCACACAAAAGAAATTTGCGAATTTGGCGGGCTTACTAAGGTGATGCCAAAGTATGCGCTTATATTTTTTATAGCAACGCTTGCAAGTATCGGCCTGCCACTAACCATTGGCTTTGTGGGTGAGTTTTTGAGCCTGCTTGGCGTCTTTAAGCTAAACAAGCTCTTTGCGCTACTTGGCGGCTTTAGCATCATCGTGGGCGCTGTTTATATGCTGGTGCTTTATAAAAGGGTATTTTTTGGCGAGTGCAAGGAGAAAAATTTAAGCCTTAAGGATCTAAATTTTAAAGAGTTGGCCGCTCTTGTGCCGCTTTGCTTGCTTATAATCGCCCTTGGTATCGCCCCAAATTTAATCCTAAAACCGCTTGAACCAAGCGTGCAAAATATCATAAGCAAAATGCAAACTAGAGCCGTAAATAGCGACACAAAGGATAAAATTTTATCTTTAAATGGTGGGAGCAAACTATGAACGAAATAGCCTTTTTAGACCTTAAAGAAATTTCTTTATCTTCAGTTGCTCCGATGCTTAGTATGATAATCTTTGCGCTTTTTATCTTAATCGTTGGCACTATAAAAAAAGACCTTTCGAGAAATTTCTACTGCGTATTTTGTATCATCGCAATATTTGTAAATTTGGGTCTAATACTTGATTTTAACGGTCTTAGCCTTAGCTTTTGGGATATGCTTTTAGTCGATGGCGTTTCGGTCATCTCTCAAGTCATCATCCTAATCGCCTCAGCCCTTTTTATCCCACTCGCACTTAGCACAAAAGAGTATTTTGAGTACAAAATTTATGAGTATTACGCGCTATTTTTGTTTATGATCGCTGGATTTTTATTTATGGTGAGCTCAAATAACCTACTCATCATCTTTTTAGGCCTTGAGATCAGCTCGCTTTGCCTCTACACCCTAATCGCCCTTCATAATAAGGCAAAAAGCGTAGAAGCTGCCATTAAATACTTTGCTATGGGCTCGCTCTCGGCTGGCTTTTTTGCGATGGCGATAGCGATGTTTTATCTAGCGACAAACTCAATAGACATCGCTCGTATCGGCATTGTGATAAAAGATCTTAGCCTAAATCAAAATTTGATCATTTTGCTTGGCTGCGTTTTCATCGCCTCAGCCATTGGTTTTAAGCTCTCACTCATACCATTTCACACATGGATCCCAGACGTTTATGAAGGTTCAAATGCCCCACTAGCAGGCTATATGTCGATCGTGCCAAAGGTGGCAGCTTTTATCGTTGCGTTAAGAATTTTCGCGATGCTTGAGAGCTCACAAATCTCATGGATAAAAGATATGCTCTACATCATCGCCGTGCTTACGATGAGCCTTGCAAACATCATGGCGCTAGTGCAAAAAGACGTAAAAAGGATGCTTGCTTTTAGCTCCATAGCTCACGCTGGTGTCGTGCTTTGTGCACTTGTGGCAAATTCTCACGAGGCAAATGTCGCCTTATTTTTTTATTGGATTATGTTTTTGTTTGCAAATTTGGGCGCATTTTCTATGCTCTGGGTCGCAAGGTGCGACGATGTGGTCTGCTGGGATAAGCGCTTTAAGCATCCATTTGAGAAATTTTCAGGGCTTATAAAAATTTTACCAAGCTATGCCGTGATAATGGGAATTTTTATGATCGCCCTTGCTGGCATTCCGCCTTTTAGCGTCTTTTGGGGCAAAATGATACTTGTTTCATCGCTTATCAAGTCTGGTTATATCGTACTTAGCGTTATAATCATGATAAATTCTGCCATTGCGATTTATTACTATTTAAAGCTAATCGTCTTTATGTTTTTAAAAGAGCCAATCGTAAAAGATAAAAATCTCTACACCGCAAATATCTCGATGGCATTAAAAGTAATTGTTGGCATTGCGGTAGCTGGAACGGCCTTTTCGTTTTTATTTTCTGGAGCGATTTTGGAATTTATTGAGCATTTTGTCTTTGCTTCAGGATTTTAGAAAATTTAACTATAATTGCGGCATGAAAAAGCTCTTAATTATTTTATTTTTTCCGCTTTATCTAACCGCTTTTAATCTTAGCCTAAATAGCGGCGCAAATGGTGATAAACCTTATAGCGTTCTTCAGCTAAGTGATGAGCAAGAATTTGAATGCGTGGAGCAAATTTTAGCTTACGACACCAAACGCTATGTCTGCATGCTTGATGATGAAATTTTGCCAAAAATTGAAGATACGACACTGCCATTAATGGATATAAAATATAAAAAGCAAGATGGCAAGCTTTTTATCGTCATAATGCCAAAAGCACCGTCAAAACTGCTAAATATAAAAACTGAGCTTTATAGTAGCCAAAACGTACAAGATAGCCCAAAAACAACCATTTCAAAACACTTTAGCATAATCATAGATACTTCACTCAGTGAAAATAATAAGAGAAAGTCTGGGCTAAATTTTAAACCTGATTTTAAAGATATGCTAAATCCTAGTATCGGAGCGCTTGATCTTAACAAAGCTCCTATTGCTGGGCTTGATAGTAATGACATTGATATCTATATAAGCATAAAACGAGCTTATGAAAAGGGCGCTTATGAAAATGTAGTAAAAGATACTCAAACAGCGATAAAAAGGCATCCAAATAGCCTTTTTTCAAGTGAATTTTTACTATTTCGTCTAAGGGCTCTTGATAAAATTTTTGAGACAAAAAATGAGTTTGAAGAGATTGAGCCAAAAGATATCGTAAGCGAAGGTAGGGCTTGGATCAGAAAATTTCCATCTGATGAAAACTATCCAGAAGTGCTATATCTAATCGCTAGAGCCTACCTAAAAGATAGCATCGCAAGTGATGCAAAATATATGCTTGATATCTTAAACGAAGAGCATGCAAACTCAAAATTTACGAAACTTGCAGCGCTTGATTACGCTGATTATCTCTACAAAATAGGCAGACAAAAGGAGGCGCTAAAAGACTATGAAAAAGTGCTTTACTCCACAAACGACATCGACCTTGCAAGTAGAGCAGCACTAAGCCTAGCTGATGCAAATATCGATAAAGAAAAATTTGATGAAGCAAAGAAATTTATACTAAAAATCGCAAATGCGAATGAAAAATTTTTTATGAATAACCCAACAAAGTCAATGAATCTTGCAACCACATTTGCAAGTAAAGATATGCCTGATGTGGCTGCTAAAATTTATGAAATTTTGATAAATAATAGCGATAGGACGAAAGATTTTTATGAAGTTGCTTTAAAAAATTTAGCACTCAATCTAGCCAAAACAAAAGATGAGAAAAAAGCATACGAATACTTAAATAGATATGAGACAGAGTTTAAATATGGTGATTATATCGATGAAGTCACCAAGGCAAAAGATGGATTATTTTTTGAAGAAAAGGATAAAAATGCTACTGCACTTCATGCTAGATACAAAGAGCTAATTGAAAAATATGCCGGGACAAATATTAGCCAAAAGGCTCTAATAAGCGAGCTTGAGCTGGATATTAAAGAGCGTAAATTCTCCGATGCACTATCTTACAAAACCATGGCAAAAGATGGAAATTTAAGTAAGGCAATGGAGCTGATAAATGAGGCTGCGCTAGAGCTTACAAAAGAGTATTTTATAAAAGATGATTGTACAGCTGTTATAAATTTACTTGAAAACTACGATATAAACAAAATCTCATTACCACAATTTAAGCTCTTTAATTGCTATTACAGAACGGCTCGCTATAACGATGCGCTTGAGCTCGCAAAAGCTCATGCAAAAGATGAAAATTTAGAAGATAGGGTCGAGTGGCTGGTAAATTTGAGCAAAATTTTATATAAAAATAAAGACTACGAGCATGCGATCATTGCCGCAAATGACGCACTTTCACTTGGCTCATCAGTCGAATACTCAGATCCAACACCATCTCTTTTTGATAGGTTTTACTCATTGCTTGCATTAAAACGCTTTACGGAGGCGATCTCAACCATTAGCGCGATTGAGCAGCTAAGAGGCCAAGACTTTAAGATTATCGAAGCATATACAGCCATAAGTGACTATGCGATGAAAAGTAATGACTACGCCATCGCTACAACGTATGCCAAAAAAGCTCTTGAACTACAAATAAAAGCTAGGATAAATACATTTTCGCCAAAGATAAATTTTAACTACTCAGAAGCTTTACTAAAGACAGATAACCTAGGTGAGGCGCTTGATGAGGCGAAATTTATACTAAACATGAAGCTTGAGCCAGAAGACCGCTTACACGCTTTAAATTTGATAAGCGAAATTTATATAAGACAAAAGCAGTTTAAGTTAGCTAGGACTTATTTAAATGAGTGCTCTGACTCAAATTTTGTAAGCCCGTATAAAGATGCTTGCAAAGCTAAGCTTGATATGATAGGCAAAAACTAAATACAAAGAAATAGCTTGTTTGCTAGTTTTATATTTGAGCTTAAATTTTAACCTTTATTTTTGCTATTTAAGTTGAGCTTTCTTTATAATTGCGTCTTTAATATTTTTACATTGCCATCAAATGCTCTTTATATTATAAAAAGAGCTATATTTTATCGTAAGCCTTAATATATTTTTACGCATGGATCCTGGCTGGTATGATCTTAAAAATTTTAAGTACCTTTCTAATAAACAAGAGAATTGGCCATTTTATTACCAAATATAGCTGTTTTATGTTTTATAAGCTTAAAAATTAAAAATGTTTATAAGTTTTTTGTCCAATAGATCAAAGCAAAAAACTTGTAACGCTATGTAATCACGTTTCTATGATGTACTTTTATTATATTTATAAAGATTTTTTAGCTTACTACAAGCTAACTTCTAGAATTTATCGCTTAATACACACTCATTAAGCACAACATTATAAAAATTGGTTTTACGTTTTTAATAGCAATTCGCTAAGCAAATAAGTATACATTTTTAAGAAATTTTCTATAAAAATTTCTGTGTAACAAATTAAAAAGAAAAAAGGATTAGAAAAATGGTGACCCATACGAGACTCGAACTCGTGTTACCAACGTGAGAGGCTGGTGTCCTAACCGCTAGACGAATGGGCCAAAATGGATGGTGCCCCGTGTAGGCCTCGAACCTACGACCCCATCATTAAGAGTGATATGCTCTACCAACTGAGCTAACGAGGCAAGATTAAATAGTAATAATAAATCTTAAAGTGTTATCTTAGAACTTATAATCTTAAAATTTAATTTGACACTCAATAATGGGTGCTCTATGAGACATAACCTTAACCTAAGGTTTAATAGATGGCGCAGCGGACGGGGCTCGAACCCGCGACCTCCGCCGTGACAGGGCGGCATTCTAACCAACTGAACTACCGCTGCACCTAAAATGGTGGTCGCTATAAGACTCGAACTTATGACATCCACCTTGTAAGGGTGGCGCTCTACCAACTGAGCTAAGCGACCTAAAATTTAAAAAATATCTGGCGACCCTTAGAGGATTTGAACCTCTGTTTCTACACAGAGAAAGTAGAGTCCTGAGCCACTAGACGAAAGGGTCATAAACCCAAAAATGGTGTCCTGCGTTGGATTCGAACCAACGGCCCCCTCATTAAAAGTGAGATGCTCTACCGACTGAGCTAGCAAGACATTTATTTAAAAAAGAATTGAGATTATACAAAAAACATTATTACATGTCAAGAAACAAGAAAAATATCTAATATTTTCTACAATAAATGCTGATTATATAAGATTATTTTAAATAATAAAAAAGAATGGTGCGGATGAAAGGACTTGAACCTTCACGCCGTGGGGCACCAGATCCTAAGTCTGGCGTGTCTGCCAATTTCACCACATCCGCACAACAATAATAAAGTGGTACGCCCATCAGGATTCGAACCTGAGGCCTACGGCTTAGAAGGCCGTTGCTCTATCCAGCTGAGCTATGAGCGCATAAAGTATTTTAAGTGGCGCGCCCGATAGGAGTCGAACCCATAACCTACAGATCCGAAGTCTGTCGCTCTATCCAATTGAGCTACGAGCGCCCAAAATGGGGTGAGTGATGGGAATCGAACCCACGACCCTCAGGACCACAATCTGATGCTCTAACCGACTGAGCTACACTCACCATTTAACATGGTCGGGGTGAAAGGATTCGAACCTTCGGCCCTCTGGTCCCAAACCAGATGCGCTAACCAGACTGCGCTACACCCCGCCTGAGTCGTGTTTGTAAGTTTATGCCACTACCTCATTAAAAAGTCGCATTTTAACTTGTTTTTTTTATAAAGTCAATTAAAAAACACTTAAATTAATAGAAATTATATATAAAAAATAATTCAATCAAAAATATTAATTAATACTTCACCAAATACTTAATTTTTACACAAGCAAGCTTTTTGTGCTTCTCTATCTTATTACCCAACCATAAAGCATGACCTTTATTTCACGGATTTTTAAGTATCCTGGCACGAATATTTTAACTAATATTACAAAGGAATAAATATCAACTTATTATCTATTATGCATTTTATGCTTATCAAAATTTTACCTTCAAATTTAAACAGATTTATCTTTTCGGGCTAGAATTTTTTGATTAACATTTTATCCATCATATCATTAGCTTTTTCATCATCGTAAAAATATTATTTAGCTATTGCTTTCTTTTTAGCATAGATATTTATACTTTCCACTGCCAATGAAAATGCCATTGCAAAATAGATATATCCCTTTGGAATATGAAATCTTAATCCTTCAGCAACGAGCGTCATGCCCACAAGCACCAAAAATGCAAGTGCTAAAATTTTTATAGTTGGGTTATTATCTACAAAATTAGAAATACCTTTTGACGCTACCATCATTACACCAACTGCTAAAATAACAGCTATGATCATTATCTCTATATGCTCGGCCATTCCAACAGCCGTTATAACACTATCAAGAGAAAAAACAATATCCAAAACAGCTATCTCGCTTACAATAACCAAAAAATTTGCATGTGATTTTTTACTATTTTTATGCTCTTCGCCTTCACCCGAAACACTAGAATGTATTTCAAGGGTTGATTTTACAAGTAAAAATAGACCTCCCAGTATAAGCACCAAATCTCGGCCGCTTATGCTAAATTCTGCGATAGTAAAGAGTGGCTTCGTAAGCTTCATGATCCAAAACAATGAAAGTAAAAGTAAAATTCTAGTCACCATAGCTAGCCCTAAGCCAACAATCCTACCACTACCGCGCTGCTCTGGAGGTAACTTACCTACCAAAATAGCAATAAATATAATGTTATCTATGCCTAAAACTATCTCTAAGCCAGTTAACGTAAGTAGCGATATCCACGCCTCTGGCGAACTAAACCATTCAAACATTTGCTTCCTTTGTTAAAATTTTTATTATGCTATCAGGCAAAATTTCATGCTCTATCGCATGGATTTTGCTCTCCCAATCCTCTAAGCTCATACCATCTTCTCTTTCAAACGCTCTTTGTGCGATGAGTTTACCTCCGTCAAGCTCCTCGCTCACGTAGTGCACGCTCACACCACCTATCATCATATCGCTCTCAAAGCTCTCCTTTATCGCATGAGCACCTTTAAAAAGTGGCAGTATAGAAGGATGTAAATTTATGGCTTTTATCTTCGATGTAAAAACAGGAGTTAATATCCTCATAAATCCAGCAAGTACTGTTAGCTCGGCACCGCTTTTTAAAATTTGCTCCACAACTGCAGCGTCAAATTCCTCACGATTTTTAAATTTAGCACTCTCTATTATCGTCGTCTCAAGCCCAAATTTCTTAGCGCGCTCTATGCCATATGCGCCTGGCTTGTTGCAGATACAAAGACAAACTTCGATTTTTATACCATTAAAAATTTGATTATGAACTTTTTTAAGTATCGCTTCTAAATTTGAGCCACTACCGCTAAAAAGTACGGCTATCTTTTTCGTAAGCATTTTACTCCTTTTATAATGTCTGTTGGCTCGAGCGCGTAGCTGTTTTTGCCAAAATTTCTAAGGCTAAGCGCATGAGCTAGTGTAGCCGAGATAGCAGCATCCAGTGGCTCGTAGCCTTGAGCTAAAAGGGCAAGCACAAGTCCGCTTAGCACGTCACCACTGCCACCTTTTGCAAGCGTATTTTTACCATAAGGCATGATGTAAATTTGCCCGCCTTTAGCGATTATCGTATTTGCGCCTTTAAGTACTAGCACGGCCTTAAATTTCTCGCTCCAAGCCTTAGTATAAGCAAATCTATTTTCTTGTAATGTTTTTACGTCGATATCTGCTATATTACAAAGCCTTAAAAGTGAGCAAAATTCCTTTGGATGGGGCGTTAAAACACAGTTTTCATTTAATAGATCAAGCACTTTTGCGCTGTAAAAGATATCAGCGTCAAGCACTAGCTTTTTGCTCTTTAAAATTTGCGTATCAAGCTCTTCTATGCCCTTTTTGCCAAGCCCCATGCCAACGGCTCCAGCGTTCATTTTCTCGCTTATCTTGCTTGCTTGCATGATCTGCGTTGGTAAATTTAAGTCCTGCTTGCCTATCACGCTAACTAGCCCAGCCCCAAAGGCAAATGCCGCCTTTGCACAAAGCTTGCTAGCTCCTATGTGCTCGCCAGATATGATAAATGCATGGCCAAAGTCGCCCTTATTTACGCACTGATTTTTTCTATTTGGAAGTACAAGGTCGCATTTTTCAAGCAAATGATAGTCGCTCTTGCACTCATAGTTTTGAGCGCTTATACCAAGATCAGCGACCTTTATCTTGCCAACAAAGTCTTTTGCAGCGTCGCTATAGAGCCCAAGCTTTCTAGCTCCCATTGTGATCGTGATGTCCGCTTTTACGCAAGCACCTAGCATCTTGCCGTCACTACTTAGCCCACTTGGCATATCACAAGCGATAGTGTAGGCAGAGCTTTTGTTTATCTTTGAGATAAGCTCTATGTGCTTTTCGTCTAAATTTCTATTTAGCCCTGAACCAAAAAGTCCATCTATGACACAGTTCGCTTCTTTTAAACTAATATCTATATCGTGGCTTTCGTGCACATTAGCTAGTTTTGCACGTTCAAGCTGTTTGGCGGCTAGTGGCTTTAAATTTTTACTAGCTAGGATAAATTCACACTCAAACTCACTCTCAAGCATTCTTAACGCACAAAGCACGTCTGCGCCGTTATTTCCACCACCACAAACGCCTAGTACTCTCATGCCTTTTTTAAATTTTTTACGTATAAAATTTGCTATGCCGGCGGCGGCGTTTTCCATTAAAATTTCTTCACTGAGGTCAAATTTCTCGCCTGCCCTCTCGTCCAAAATTCTCGTATCTAAATATAAATTTTTCATTCTATGCCCTAAAACTAAGTGCCTCTAAGATGTGGGGCTTTAAAATTTGCTCGCTCTCATCAAGGTCAGCGATACTTCTAGCCACTCTAAGTGTTCTTTTTATGCCTCTTTGAGAAAGATTGTACCTCGAGGCTGCCTTTTGTAAAATTTCTCTTGCTTCATTATCCAGTAGACAAAATTTTTCTACTTGTGCGTCATTTAGCTTGCCGTTTAGCTCATCTTGATTGCGTTTTTTTTGAAATATAAAGGCTTTTAAGACCATATCACTCATCTGCTGTGAGCTCAAACTAGCCTTGTCGCCTGGCGAGCTCTCGTCCATAGCAACTTTTAAATCAATGCGGTCAAGCACTGGAGCTGAAATTCTTGATTTGTAGTTTTTTATCTCATTTTCGCTGCATTTGCAATTTAGGTTGCGAGAGAATAAATTTCCGCAAGGGCATGGATTTTGAGCTGCTACGAAGATAAATTTAGTCTCATAAGTCACTTTTGAATTCACTCTTGCGATGTGGATTTGGTTGTCCTCTAGTGGCTCTCTGAGGCTCTCGATCACTTGTTTAGAAAAGTGTGGAAATTCGTCAAAAAATAGCACTCCACCATTTGCAAGTGCGATTTCGCCGATCTTTGCGACATTTGAGCCACCACCAAATATTGAACTTTTTGTCGAGGTATGATGTGGTGAGCGAAAAGCTCTAGTGCTTGTAAATTCACTATCTTGAAGGTTTAAAGAGCGGTAAGCGGCAGACTTTAGTACCTCTTCTAAGCTTTGTGGCGCCATGATGTAAACTAGGCGTTTTGCACACATACTTTTGCCACTACCTGGACTGCCTTCAAATAAAATATTGTGCATGCCAACAGCTGCAACAACGCAGGCTCTTTTTGCGCGATCCTGACCCAAAACATCCTTAAAATCAAGCTCGAAGTTTAAATTTGGAACATATCTTTTGCCAGAAATTTCTATCACGTTTGAAAATAGCTCATGTGTAGCGTTAAAACGTATGCTTTTTGCAAATTCTATGTCATTAAAAAATCTAATCGCTTCCTCTAGAGTACTAACCGCATAAATCTCTAAATTTGGGATCATAGAAGCTTTTTGTGCTATCTCTTTTGGCACCAAGACTTTTACGTTTTTTACCTGCGTGCTTAAAAAAAGAAGGATTGAGAATAAATTTGCTGTGCTTTTTACGCTTCCATCAAGCCCGAGCTCGCCAAATACAAAAATTTTCTCTAAGCTTTTTGCCTTTTGAAGAGCTATAAGAAGAGCGATAGCTAGGTCAAAATGTGAGCCGCTCTTTGGTAGATCTGAAGGGGATAAATTTATGGTTATCTTTTGTGCTGGAAAAGAAAAATCAAGTGCCAGAAGCGCTGCCTTTACGCGTTCTGTGCTCTCTTTGATGCTTGTGCTTGCAAGCCCAACGATGCTAAAACCAGGAAGCCCGCGAGAGAAGATAGACTCAACGTCAATTATCTTTAATCCATCGCCGTAAGTAGCACATCTTAAAGACTTCATGAAACTTTTTCTTTTTTTTGCTTTTTGTATTCCTTGTCAAATTTTTTGCGTTTATTAAAGCCGATTTTTTCTATAAAAAGATGTCCATCTAAATGATCGTTTTCATGCTGGATAGCGATAGCTAAAAGCCCATGAGCCTTTAAGCTTTGCTCTTTGCCAAAGCGGTCTTGATATTTGATAGCCACAACCTCATTTCTTTTTACATCTTCATAATATCCAGGCACACTAAGGCAACCCTCTTGATAGATGCATTCTCCTTCACGTAGTTCAAACTTTGGATTTATGATTTCGATTAAATTTTCTTTATCTTGCACGCCCTCATCATTGGCTAAATTTATAATAAAAATTCTTTTTGCAACACCTACCTGAATAGCAGCAAGGCCGATGCCTTCTTTTGCAATCATCGTATCATACATATCATCAAGTAGTTTGTGAAGTTCCTCGTCAAAAATTTTAACCTCTTTTGAGACTTCATAAAGCTTTTTATTTGGATAAGATAAAACCTCTAAGATCAAGCTCAAACTCCTATTTATTCACCCAAAAATATAGGCTGCTCATCATCTTGTGTTAGTATTAGTTGATCTAACGAGTAAGAGATTAATTCTTCAGCACTTCTTGTTTTTGTTATCATGCTTGAAACCACTTGGATATCAAGCTTACACTCTTCACCATCTATCTTCCAAGGTATAGATGAAAGCATATTTAAAATTCTGCTACCGGCTTGTTTTGTGCCATTTTCATCAGTATATTTCATAACCATAGCAAAACAGCCATCACCGTAATGAGCTACTATATCGCTTCTTCTAGAAGTTCTTAAAAGAAGCTGTGATATAGCTTTATACATATTGTTTCGCTCTTTTAAATTTTTAACACGATTTGTAAATCTATCTTTTGCTCTTACTAATAAAAACGATGCGTTATAGCCATATCTTTTAACGGCTTCTACTTCACTTTGTACTGTGGCTACTAGAAATTTTTTATTATAAACGTCATATGTCGTATCGTAAATCGACTGCTCTTCAATAGATTTAAGCATCTTGGCTACTTCGTCATAGCTTACTTTAATGACATCAAGATGCTTATCCATAAGGCTGTTTAATTTTATTAGGTCATGATTAAATGCGCTTAAAACATTTTGAAGAACTAGGATATTTGTATTGTTTTTGAGTGCATCCATGCGCTTTTGCACTAGGCCTCTCATGATGCCTAAATTTTTATAGATTAGCACCACGGCTTGAAGCATGCTTTTTATCTGGATAAATCCTTGCTTTATCTCTTTTTCAATAGAGATATTACCATTTGTAGGCACTGAAATTTCAGAATTTGCGACTATAATATCACCGATCTCTTTTCTAAATTCATCAGGCTGTCCATCAAGCATTTTCTCAAAATAAATAGAGTAATTATTTGGCGTAGATGGAACATTATCGTCGCTTAATTCATGCAAAACATTTTCTGAAAATCTGTAGATATCTACCTTTTCTTTTTCTAGAACATGTTTTACCTCAACCACTTTTTTCTTAGGGTCTGGTGCATTATCTATCTTTATCACTTTGGGCCTTATTTAAAACTTTTCTCCAAAATTTTATCAACAAGTCCGTACTCTTTGGCTTCGGCCGAACTCATAAAAAAGTCACGTTCAGTATCTTTTACGATCTTACTTAGCTTTTGACCTGTATTTTTGGCCAAAATTCCGTTTAAAATCTCTTTCATACGTAAAATTTCACGAGCTTGTATCTCGATATCAGTCGCTTGTCCTCTAGCGCCGCCAAGTGGTTGATGTATCATGATGCGAGAATTTGGCAACGCATATCTTTTACCTGGTGCGCCACAGCTTAGCAAAAATGCACCCATGCTAGCAGCTTGGCCGATACAGATCGTGCAAACATCTGGCTTTATGTAGTTCATCGTATCATAGATGCTAAAGCCACTTGTTATAACGCCACCTGGTGAGTTTATATATAGATAGATATCTTTATCTGGATCTTCAGCCTCTAAAAATAGAAGCTGGGCGACAATAGAAGCGGCCATGCCGTCCTCTATCTCACCACTTAGCATAACGATCCTGTCTTTTAAAAGACGGGAGTATATATCATAGCTTCGCTCACCTCTACTAGTTCTTTCAACTACGACAGGAACGTAATAGCTCATTACTCGACCTTCTCTTTTTTACTTGCTTTTTTCTCGTCTTTTTCTTTGTTAAAGAGCTCACCAAATAGCTTCTCTTCGATCATTGACATCTTTATAGCTGGAAGCATGCCTTGGTTGCGGTACATCTCAAGGTGTGCTTTTGGATCTTGACCGCTTCTATATGCCTCAAAATAGATCGCTTGAATGACCTCTTGATCGCTTACTTTCACGCCTCTTACGCGAGCTAGCTCATCGATAATGAAAGTTAACCGAACGCTATTTTCAGCATCTTTTCTAAACTCATCACGTTTTTTAGAAAGAGCGTCTTTGTCCTCTCTAAATTTTTTCATATCATCTGGAGTAAATGAGCTCCATGCGTTTCTAAACTGCATATCGATCTCTTGCTCAACAATATTTTTTGGCACATCAAATTTAAATTTCTCGACCGCAGCTTCAGCAAATTTTGGCTTAAGCTCATCATTTATAAGTTTATAAATTTTCTCTTGGCGGATTTGCTCTTTTATACGCTCATCAAGTAATTCTTCAGTTGGCTTTTCTTCATTTGGAAGTAAAGTTTTTAGCATCTCTTCATCTAGTTTTTCAGGAATTTTTCTCTCTTGAATTTCATGAAGTTTTATTTTAAAGATAGCGTCTTTGCCAGCTAAATGTGCAGCGCCATAGTTTTCTGGGAATTTAACCTCGATATCTTTTTCGCCACCAGCTTTTATGCCTACCATACCATCTTCAAAGCCTGGGATAAATTGATTTGAGCCGATCTCAAGCACATAGTTTTCAGCCTTGCCACCATCAAATGCAACGCCATCAACAAAGCCCTCAAAGTCAAATTTAGCAAAATCGCCAACTTTTAGGCCTCTTTTGCTCTCTACTTTTTCAAGTGGAGCTATCATTTTTAAAAGTTCAGTTTTTTTCTCATCGATATCTTTTTTCAAAACACGTGGGTTTGAAAACTCAGGTATCAAGCTCTCATAGCCGCTCACATCGACACTTGGCTTAAATGAAACTGTTAGCTCAACATCGATCTTACCATCTTTTCTGTCAAATTTTGAAACAATAGGCTCGCCGATAAGATCATCATTTTTTTTGCCTGCTTGTTTTATAGCCTCATCAACAACATCTCTTAAGACATCTTGCTCAGCATCATTTGTTAGCTCTTTCTCGTAGCGTTTTAGCACAATAGCAACTGGCACATGGCCTTGTCTAAAGCCATCTACTTTCATAGTTTTTGCTGCTTTTTTTGCTAGTTTCTCTACGCTAGACTTTATAGCATCTGCACTTACAGTTGTGCTAGCTAGGGTATTTACGCTATCTAGAGCTTTTGTTTTGATTTCCATCTAATTCCTTTATGAATACAAATTTTTAGCCCAAAATATAGCAGAATTTTCCTTATTTCATTGTAAATTTGTAAATTTTTATAGATATAAAAGGCGTTTTAACGTAGAATCTGGCAATAAAATTATGGAGAAAATTTATGCAAGAGAGTTTTGAAAATTCGGTTAAAAACATGCTAACGATTATAGGCGAAGATCCAAACAGAGAAGGCCTTATAAAGACGCCTGAGCGTGTCTTTAAAGCATTTAAATTTCTAACTAGCGGATATGATGAAGATCCAAAAGAGGTTCTTGGTGACGCACTTTTTACTAGCTCAAATAATGAGATGGTTTTGATGCGAAACATCGAATTTTACAGTCTTTGCGAGCACCATTTGTTGCCTATTATCGGCCGTGTGCATGTGGCGTACATCCCAAATGGCAAGGTCGTTGGCCTTAGTAAAATTCCACGCATGGTAAATATCTATGCAAGACGCTTGCAAATTCAAGAGCAAATGACTGAGCAGATAGCAAAAGCACTTGAGGACGTAATAGCTCCAAAAGGCGTTGGAGTTGTCGTTGAGGCTAGACATATGTGCGTTGAGATGAGAGGTGTGCAAAAGATAAACTCAACCACTACGACCTCGGCACTTAGAGGCTGCTTTATCAAAAACGCAGACACAAGACGAGAATTTTTCTCGCTTATAAACTCTCCTAGGGAAACGCATTTTTGAGCTTAGAGCATATAAATTTAAAGCTTAAAGAGGGTGTGAAACTCTCAAACACCTTTGGCATCATAACTAAAATCACAGCTACGACTATCGAGATCACTGGACTTCGTCCAAGTATTGGTGATATCGTGCGTATAGTTGCAAAAGATAAGAGTAAAAATGGCCTTGGCATGGTTACACAAATAAAGACAGATGGCGCTTATATCAGTCCATTTGGCTTTGTTGAGGGTTTTAGGATAGGCGACTTCGTCTATGAAAGCGATCAAGGTATGAGCATACCCGTGGGGCCAAATTTACTAGGCCGCGTGGTCGATCCATTTATGAAGCCGATTGACGGCAAAGGAGCGATCGAGACGACTGAATATATGCCGATCATGAGAGCACCGATAGATGCGATGAAAAGAGGGCTTATAAACGAGCCTTTTAGCGTTGGTATAAAGACTATAGATGGACTGCTTACTTGTGGTAAAGGGCAAAAACTGGGAATTTTTGCAGGTTCAGGCGTGGGTAAATCAACGCTCATGGGTATGATCGTAAAAAACACACTAGCTCCCATAAAAGTAGTCGCACTAATAGGCGAGCGTGGCCGTGAGGTGCCTGAATTTATCGAAAAAAACCTAGGCGGCGACCTGGAGGGCACAGTCATCATCGTAGCGACCAGCGATGATAGCTCGCTCATGCGAAAATACGGCGCATTTTGTGCGATGAGCGTGGCTGAGTACTTCAAACAGCAGGGCAAAGATGTGCTTTTCATCATGGATAGCGTAACACGTTTTGCGATGGCGCAGCGTGAGATCGGCCTTGCGCTTGGCGAGCCACCTACATCAAAAGGCTATCCACCAAGCTCACTCACGCTCTTACCACAGCTAATGGAGCGCGCGGGCAAAGAGGAGGGTAAGGGCAGTATCACGGCATTTTTCACCGTGCTAGTTGAAGGCGATGATATGAGCGATCCGATAGCTGACCAAAGCCGCTCTATCCTAGACGGACACATCGTGCTAAGCCGCGAGCTAACGGACTTTGGCATCTATCCACCTATCAATATCCAAAACTCGGCCTCGCGTGTCATGGGCGACGTGATAGGCAAAGAGCATAAGCTAAATGCGATGAAATTTAAGCGCCTCTACTCACTTTTAAAAGAAAATGAAGTTTTGCTTCGTATCGGCGCATATCAAAAGGGCAGCGACAAGGAGCTTGACCTTGCGATCTCGAAGAAAGAATTTATGGAGAACTTCTTAAAACAAAGCTCAGAAGAGGCCTTTGCGCTTGAAGAGGTCGAAGAACTACTCGATAAGATCAATCAGTAAATTTCTAAAATTTATAAGCCTTTTTACAAAATTTGGCTACTAAAAATATAATCAATTTTTTATACTAATTGTTAAAGTGATCACGCATTACTTCTTTACTTCGGATGTAAAAATCGCACTCAAAGACCTATAAATTTCTATTTTCTCATCTCTTTTTTGATTTCAAAAAGCGCTGCTACAAATATCATGAAAGAGAATTTGAAATTTATGAGGCTTTTTATTTTAGACTTCGTGAGACGGCTATTTTTGTATTACACAAAATGACAAGATTTTAATAAAACTTTTTTAAAGCACCAAACGTGCAAATATACATTCCAAGCAGCGGTCATGGAGTGGATAAACTCCAAAAATTTAGGATTTTTTAACAAAAACTACTTGTTTAGCAAAGACCATGTTACAATTTTAAGGCAAATAAGCGGGCCAAATTTATACTAAGTAATTATGTGCTGATGTCTGTCTTGCTATAAATTTTGGTGGCAGTCATAGCGCAAATTTAATTATAAAATCAAAATTTTACGTTTAGTCCAGTAATCCCTAGCACTTTAGACTTTACCTCTTGGCAAAAGCGTATAGCCACACGAGATAGTAAAATTTGGAAGAGATTAAGAGCCAAATCCCATCTTTTTATCCTCGCCAAAGCTAGAGTTTAGCTCACGCTCTATCGTGGTTTTGAAGTCCTCAAAGGTAAAAATCCCATCATCTTTTATAGCAACTTTTAGTGCGGTATTTTTTAGCGCGAGGACGATTTGAGCGCCACTTAGGTTAAACTCAGCCAGCCTTTCTACGCTAAAGCCATCTTCAAAGCTTGCATTTTCGGGCAAAATTTTACGCCAAATGGCAAGCCTGCCGTTATAATCAGGCTTTTTAAACTCGATCTTGTAGTCAAATCTCCTAGAAAACGCCACATCAAGGCTTTGTAAGAAATTTGTCGTGGCGATCAGCACACCCTCAAAGCGCTCGATCTGCTCTAAAAAGATATTTTGCATTTGATTATGCATCTTCTCAGCCCCGCTCGAGCTCTCCACTCTCGTGCTTAAGAACTGATCGGCCTCATTTAGCAAGAGCACCGGCTCGCTGCCACTTTTTTTGCAAATTTCTTTGTAAGTATCAAAAATTTTCCTTACATTTTGCTCGCTCTCTCCGACATATTTGCTTAAAATTTTTGAGCAGTCAAAGCTTAGAATTTGCTTCTTTAGGCTCTTTGCAAGCCCAACGGCACTCATGGTTTTACCAGTGCCAGGCTCGCCGTAAAAGATGATCTTGGCGTCTATATTTTTTCTAGTTTTTATGCCCCAGCTGCTAAGTCTGGCGAGTACTTTTTTATCTACTTGCTTTAGTATCGTGCTTAAAAGCTGCTTTGTCTTTTCGTTTAGCACGACGTCTTCTAGGCTAGTTACTGGCTCTATTAGCTCAAAAATTTCTTGCTCTTTTACCAGGCTTTCGATCTTGATTTTCTTGCTGTTTTTGTCATTTTTTGGGTGCATTATGCTTTGCAAAATTTCTTCGTTTATAAAAAAACTCTTGCTTACGTTGCCATAAGCGTTTAAAACCTCGTCGTAGTCGATTAGTGCGCCTTCAATTAGCCTTGAGCCATCCTCTAAAAGAGTACGATTTTTGATGCGTTCAAGCTCGTCTTTGCTTATTAGCCCAACTAGCGTGTTTAGGTCGCGACCATTTTCAAAGTCGCCCGCGTACTCCTCTTTTAAAAGGGCTAAAAATATGATCTGCTCTTTTTCGTCAAGCGAGTTTTCTTTAAAAATTTGCTCTATCTTTAGGCTGATCTTACTTAGTTTGACGCGCTCATTTATACGCTTTGTTAGCTCAGAAATTTGCTCATTTATACGCTTTTTGGCATCACTTGAGCTGTTTTCAAAAATAGCAGCCTTTGAGTAAAGCTCCACCTTTAAAAACTGATCTTTTAAATACTCCAAATGATCCTCATATGGCGTAAGCTCTGGTAAATTTATATCAGCGTTGCCATCTTCAAGAATTTTTAAAAATGTGGCTGATAGAGAAATTTCAGAATGAAGCAACGAAAGAAGCCCTTGAGCTGAAGCCCTTTGTGTGCTCTCAGGTATTTTAAAAAGACTATAATTTTGTACAATCCAACCGCTATCAAGCAAGTTTTTTATAAATTTTAGATACAAAAGCTGCTTATCATTTTGTGTGCCAAAGACTGCTCCAAGTAGCTCAAAAACGCTCATATTAGCTGTTCCTTGCACATAAGCTTTACTTAGATATTTTAAAATTTCTCCCTCTTCATCGCCACACTTTATCAGCTCGTAAATTTTACTTTTTTTGAGGTCCTGGTTTAAAAAATCAAGCAAGTATTTCACTAAAATTTATCCTTCATCTGCTCTATTTGCTCTTTTAATACACGTTTTAGCACCTTGCCAGTGGCATTTCTAGGCAACTCTTCGGCAAAATAGATACTCTTTGGTATCTTGAAATTTGCTAAATTTTTCTTCAAATGCTCTCTTACTGTTTTTTCATCAAGATCCATGCCATCTTTTACTTGTATGAAAGCAACGACCTCTTCATCAGCATGTACATCTTTTACGCCAATTACCGCTGTTGCTTCAACTGCTTCAAGTTTGTAAATGACTTCTTCTATCTCACGCGGATAGATATTAATGCCCTTTGATATGATGAGGTCTTTTTTACGATCAACGATATAGATAAAGCCCTCTTCATCGACTTTGCCAAGATCTCCAGTCTTTAACCAGCCGTTTATTATGGTCTCATCAGTGATGCTTGGCATACCATAGTAGCCTTGCATTACGCAATCACCCTTTATGATGATCTCACCGATCTGGCCAACTGGAAGCTCCATCATCTCATCATTTACGATCTTTACCTCATAGCCATCAAGCACTGGTCCTACACTTAACAGCTTTTGTTTATCATATAAATTTGCAGCTACGACTGGCGAGCATTCGCTAAGGCCATATCCCTCGACAAGTGTTGCACGCGGAAATTTCACTCTAAAGTCATCTATCGTCTGCTTTGCAAGCGGAGCTGCACCACTTACAAATAATCTAATGCGGTTAAACCATCTAAAATACCAAGGAATTTTTGCCTTACCGATAGCTGTATAGATAGCTGGAATTCCTAAAAATACAGTTACACGCTTTAGCAAAGTTTGTTTTAGTACATTTGAAAACGGAAATACCGACTTTACAAGTACCATAGATGCACTCGCAAATATCGGAAGCAACACCATTGCAGTTAGCGTAAAACTATGAAACATCGGCAAAAAGACTATGAAACGATCGCTTTTTTTCACTATAAAACGATCATGAGCTCCAATTAAATTTGAAAAGATATTTTTATAGCTTATCATCGCACCCTTTGGCTTGCCAGTAGTGCCTGAAGTGTAAATTATATGCATTAAATCATCTATTACCGGATGCTTTGCGATACTAAGAGCATATTTATGATTTAGAGTTTCTGTAAAATTTATGTTTTTAACAAGGCCATTATTTTCATAGCCCTTGCTCATATCCTCTTTTGAAATTTGAGGCGTTGAAGTGAGATACGCGCTCTCACCATACTCTTCGTCAGTGTCTATATATTCATCTTTTGAGGCACTTTGAAGTTTCTTTGGTATTGCTCCGATCCAGATTATCTTTCTTAAAATTTCAAGCTCATTTAATGCGATTAACTCTTTTGCAAGCGAGCTAGACGCAAAAAGCACCTTTGCACCACAATCATTTATGATATATTCAAACTCGTTTGCTTTTAAAAAAGTATTCATAGGCACTGCAATACCGCCTATTGCGGTTATCGCAAGGTATGAGATGATAAATTCTTTCGAGTTTGTAACCGCCATAGCTACTTTATCACCAAATTTTACTCCAGCAATCTGCAAATAAGCTGCCACTTTATCGACATTTTGCTTTAATTCGCGATATTTTAGCTTCTCTTTTTCTTCAAAAAGAACTGCTTGATTTGGATTTTCCTTTGCTACTTTGGTTAAAATTTCATAAAAATTATTATAAGAGTATCGCATTATTGACCCTAACTAAAATGTATATTTAAAAGTCGTACCAAGGATTTGGATCGTACCAGTATCAAATTCCCCTGACATTTTTCCATTAGCTGTTGAAATACTTGTTGCACGCTTCTTATCACGGTGTTGATAAACATATCCAAGTGCCATTTCAAGACTTGGCGTAAATTTATAATTTACTCCAAAAGAATACACCTTAGATGTAGTATTTGGAAGCTCTAATCCAGTATGCTTACTGCTTGTAATGTCTTCATCATAGGCAAAGCCAGCCATTAGCCTAAATTTTTCATTTACGTCGTAGGCAAGACCTAGTCTGTATGTATTTGTATCTTTTGCATTTTTTATGACTGGATCGTCCATAAATGTTTTGAAATACCCACTAAACGGAGAACTCGTGTGAGCTGCAGTCTTGTCGCCAAATTCAAAGTCATAGCTTTTAAATTTAGACCAATACGTCCTCTCAAAAGCTAGTAAAAGAGTAAAGTCGCTAAATTTATAGCCAGCAGCAAGCACAAGCTGTGCAGGAAGTGGGATCTCGACTTTTGTTTTGCCATGATAGCTTATAGGAGATAGCGCTCCGTTAAAATCAGCATCTGTATGGCCTTTAAGTTCTAAATTTACATTTGAGCGGTAAGTAACAGCAAAGCTTAAATCCTCAATAGGTCTATAAGTAAGCGCAACATTGTAGCCATAACCCATGCCATCGCCTTTTATCTCTCTATAGCCTATTCGTCCAAAGTCACTTGCTATCTTACCTTTACTATAAACGCCTCTAGCACCAAGAGCAAAGGCAAGCTTATCGTTTATGCGGTAAGCCACGGTTGGATTTAACTCAACAACTTGCAGCTTAAACCTTTTAGCGGTAAATGCGGTAGCTGGATCCTCCCACGATACACCAACAGCAGCAGGAACGGCAAGAGCTAAACCAAATTTCCAGTTTTCATAAATTTCTGGCGTTACAAAACTAAATGTACCAGCCAGCGAGTCAAATTTTTCTGACTTGTAGCTTTTGCCACTATCACTTTTAAACTCAAGCTTATTTATATGAAACCAGCCGAGGGTACTTTCTATGTGATGGCGTCCATCTAAAAACATCATATTTGCTGGGTTAAAATACGCCGCATCAGCCCCAAAACTAAAGGCCACGTTACTAGCAGCAAGACCTAAAGAATCAGCACTTTGCTCAGGAACTTTATAACCTCCAGCATTTAGCAAAGTAGATGCCATAATAATGCTTAATAGCACTTTTTTCATAGTTTTTCCTTTTCGAAATTTCTTAAAATTTTTATCTCGTCTTCCCAAATACTCTCGTCAATCGTCTCTAATATTAAAGGAATTTCGCCTATTTTATCATCATTTATTATATTTTTAAAAGCACTAAATCCAAGCTCACCCTTACCAAGACTCTCGTGTCTATCTTTTTTCGAGCCAAGCCCAAATTTTGCATCATTTAAATGCATACCGGATAAAAATTTATAGCCGATAATCGCATCAAATTCCCCCATCGTTTTAGCGTAGGCCTCTTTGCTTCTTAGATCATATCCGGCAGCAAATGCGTGACAGGTATCAAAGCAAACACCAACTCTGCTCTCATCGTCTACTCGCTCTATCAAATAAGCGATCTGCTTAAAACTAAAGCCTAAATTTGAGCCTTGTGCAGCTGTATTTTCGATGACTAGCTTTACACCGCTTGTACGTTTAAGTGCCACGTTCATGCAGCTTACGATATTGTCTAAGCACTCTTTTTCGCTTATTTGTTTTAGATGTGAGCCTGGATGAAAATTTAAAAGCTCTAGCCCAAGCTTACTGGCGCGATCTATCTCATCCACAAAGGCTTCAAGCGACTTTGCTCTTGCCTCCTCATCCGGATGGCCTAAATTTATCAAGTAACTACTGTGTGGCAAAACATGCTTTGTGCTTATACCAGAAATTTTTAGATTTTCTTTAAACTGTTCTATCTCGCTAGTACTTAGCTCTTTTGCATTCCACTGGCGTTGATTTTTTGTAAAAAGCGCAAAGGCATTTGCTCCTATTTTTGCAGCATTTAAAGGTGCATTAAACACGCCTCCAGCAGCACTTACGTGAGCTCCGATATATCTCATTTTAACTCTTTTATTATCACTCTTATTTTGTTTTTGCTGTCTATAAATTTGACGTAGTTATCGCAAACCTCGTATTTTATAAAATATGAACTTAGATCTTGACTAAAACCACACTCCGTATTCACCAATCCTTTGCCATCATAAATCTTTTCTTTTTGCAAAATTTCTTCAAAAAGGCTCTCATAATGCGGGGCTAGAAAAAATTTCTCATTAAACTCAGTCTTATTAAAACAAGCGCTATTTATGCAAATTTTATCTCTTATGCTTATATTTGCGGTGTTTACGCCAGAGCTATAAATTTGCAAATTTAGCTCATTTTTATATTTATGGAAAAATCCAACATCATTTATCTTGATCATCGGAGAAAATAAAGTAACTTGAAAAGCTTGTGAATTTTGCGGCGTTTTGGTAGCCACGCAACCTGTAAAAATAAAAACAGACAACAAAGTAAATAAAAAATTTTTCAAAAATTTTTCCTTATTAATCTAAAATTAAGTATAAAAGAAATATAATCCCAACTTCATAACCGACATGTGGCCCATTCGTCTAGCGGTTAGGACATCGCCCTTTCACGGCGGTAACACGAGTTCGAGTCTCGTATGGGTCACCACTTCTAAAAATCAAAATCTTATCCATATAAGCTTTAAAATATAGTTAATCTTAAATATTATTTTTAATTGTTATTTTAAATTTTTATTGAACTGTGCCGCTTTCAATTAAATGCGTTATTAAAATTTTAAAACCTAGAAAAATTAATATCGCTCCTCCCAAAAAGAGCGCTTTTTTCTCTAAAATTTCACCCATAAATTTACCTATATAAAAAGCAATCAAACTTAATGCAAAGCAGACTACGCCGATGATGAGCGAGCTTTGAAAGATGTTTATCTCTTCAAAGCTAAGTGTGACACCAACGGCAAGAGCATCCACACTAGTAGCAAATGCTCCATACAAAATAGTCTTAAATCCTATCTTAAGATACTCGCACTCCCCTTTGCTACAGGCCTCTTTAAACATTCTAAAACCAAGAAAACAGAGTATAAAAAATGCGATAAAATGATCGATTGAGCTTATAAATTTTGCAAAACTAACACCTAAAAGATAGCCAAGAAGTGGCATGAGAAACTGAAAAAAGCCAAGCATAAAAGCGATAAATAAAATTTTATTAAGAGCTAAATTTTTATACCTTGCGCCATTTGCCATATTTAGTGCCGCGCTATCCATACTAAGAGCGAAGCTAAGAAGTAAAAGTTGCATAGTCTTCCTTTAAAAAAAGGGTAAATTCTAGTGCAAAAAGATTAAATTTATTTTAAGTGTTTAGATATTTTTTGTATGATTTTGCTTTAAATTTAAAAAAGGAGAGAAGATGAAAAGATCTCTTGTTGTTCTTTGTGGCGCGCTTGCTTTAAATTTACAAGCCGCAAGCATGGACGATATGATAAACAAAGGCGTCAAAATAGCTACTCACGCATCAAGTGGCGACTACAAAAGCTTAGTTAGCGAGGCGCTAAATGCTGCTGTTAGTGAGCTTTCAAAAGAGGGCTTTATAAACAACGCCAAAGCTAAAATCCCACTCCCAAAAAGCCTTGAAATGGCGTCAAATTTAGCCAAAAAAGTGGGCGGCGAGAAGTGGGCGCAGGACCTTAGCAAGTCGATAAACAACGCTGCGACCACAGCCGTACCAAAGGCTGCTGAAATTTTTAGCGAAAGCATAAAAAATATGAGCGAAGCAGATGTCAAAAAGCTCTTTAACGGCGGCAGTGACAGCGTTACGAAGTATTTGCAGCAAAGCTCCAGCCAAAAGCTAAAGGCGGCATTTACGCCGATAATAGAAAAAATGATGAGTGATAATAGCTTTGCGACTGCCTATAATGGGCTAAATTCTTTCATCGGTGGCTCAGCAAAAAATAATGAAACGATAAAATCAGTAAAGAGTCTAGCTAAAAATTTAGGCGCAAGCGAGTATGTGCCAGATGACGGCGAGGATCTAAATGCATATATCACAAGAAAGACGCTAGATGGGCTATTTAACGTGATGAGCGAGAAGGAAAAAGGGCTAAGAAGTGGCTTTAGCCTAGATAGCGGCAAAAAGGTGCTAGACTCGATCTTTAAATGAAAAATTTAAGCGCACAAAACAGAGCCGACATCGCACTCATTGTAGTTGCCATCGTTTGGGGCGCTACGTTTTTACCTATGGCAAACGCACTAAAAACAAATAGTGTCTTTGTTATGCTCTTTTGTAGATTTTTTATTTCCGCTATCTTTATGGGACTTATAGCATTTAAACTTTCTAAAATTTTTGATAAAAAAAGTGTGGTTTATGGCACTATCCTTGGCGTAGTTCTCTTTGGCTCATTTGTTGCTCAAACTTACGCTCTAAAACTTACTTTTAGCTCAAGTGTTGCCTTTATTACAGGGCTTGAGTGTGTGATCGTGCCTTTTATGACAGCACTCATTTTTAAAAATAAAATAACTATTTTTGCTATTTTGGGGGCGCTTATTGCCATTTTTGGGCTTTGGCTCTTAAGTGGCGCTACGCTAGCACTTGGGAGCGGCGAGGCACTTGCCCTACTTTGTGCCATATTTTATGCACTTTACACGAGCTTAAATGGCCACTTTGTAAGAAAATGCGAGCTTTATTTGCTTGTATTTGTGGTATTTCTCACCGTCTCTTTACTCTCATTTGTCTTTGCGTTTATTGAAGGTAGTGTGGTGCCAAATTACGATAGGGAATTTTTTATAGCAATTTTTATCACTGCATTTATTGGCACTATTTTTTGCTACTTTGTACAAACCATCGCTCAAAGATATACAACAGCCAGCAAAGCAGCTTTATTTTTCTGTCTTGAGCCAGTTTCTGCTGGCTTTATCGGCTATTTTTTCGCTGGTGAAAAGCTAGCTCTCATACAAATTTTTGGCGCGATCTTAATAATCTTTGGAGTTATTTTTAGCGAATTTGGTAAAAAAATTTTCTCTAGGTCAAAACTAGCTTAAAAGACAAAAAGCTTCATCTGCGACTCTATCTTTTCATCTATAAACTCGCCGTCAAATCTCTCTTTTAACATCGCTAAAACCACCTTTTCATCGTAGTTTTTAGCTCCATTTATCTCAAGGTGCCAGCAAATATTCTCAGCAGCTTCTTGCACGCTTCGTCTAGCGATCCTTGTCTCATTTAAAATTTCACTCCTATAAGCGATCCCTTGCTCATTTAGCCACGCTTCAAGCCTATTTACAACATTTTTTTGAGAGAGAGTGCGTCCAAATTTTTCAAAAAATGGCTCAATCAAATCAGAACTTCTAGGCTTATCCCAGCCAAGGTAGAGTTTTTGCTTTGCGATATTATGAAATTTAGCAAAATCTTCATCGCTAGCAATCGCTGGACTCATTGTGCAAATCGCGATATCAAAGTGCTTTGCGGGCTTAAATTCTCTCCAAGAGCAAACCTCACTAGTTAAATTTGTCACGCCAAATCTTTTAGCATCTTCATTTAAAATTTCTATCATATTTTTTGAGCTATCAATGCCAGTTATATCTTTTGCAGTTTTTGACAAAAATATCGTCCAAACACCGGTACCACAGCCTATATCAAGAATTTCTTTACCGCTAAAATCAACTCCCCAAGCTAAGGCTTTAGCAAAAATTTGTTGCTGAATAGCACTTACTTTGCCATCAAACCTTTGATAATTTGACGCCTTTTTATCCCATAAATTTTGCATTTTAGCTCCTTATTTTTGGTTATAATTCTAGCAAAAAAGGCCAGAAATGAAAGATTTTATCTACAAAGTAATAATCCCACCACAAGCCATTGATATGCACGGACACATGAATAATGTCTATTATTTCACTCTTATGCAAGAGGCTGCATTTGCGCACTCTGCCGCGGTTGGCGACACGGTCGAGGCGCAGTATAAAAGAGGCGAGATCTGGCTCATTAGAAAAAATGAAGCCAAATATATAAAAAGCGTAAAATTGATGGATGAGATAGAAATTCACACTTATACACAAGCTGAGGGCAAGGCGACTTCGTGTAGATATTTTGAGTTTAAAAAAGATGACGAGCTAATAGCAACTGGCAAGACCGAGTTTGTCTATATCGATCTAAAAACAAATCGTCCAAAAGCCATCCCAGCTGAGATCATCGCACTTTACTAGTGATCACACTCATCACAAACGCCTTTTATCACGGCGCTTTTTATATTTTTAGCGACGTTTAGATGTGGCATATCGATGTTTGTGACTTTATGACAGATATCGCAGATAAAGTACGCTTTTGCCTCATTTGCCAGTTCGTAGTAGCTTTTATGATTATTTTCAGTTTTTATGACAAGGCCCTTTTTTTCAAAAATTTCTATGCTTCTATAAAAAGTGGTTTTATTTGCATTAAGGCTTTCTAAAATTTCATCATAACTTAATGGAGTTTTGGCATTTTGCAAAATTTCAACGAGCTTTATGCGAAAAGTAGTTGCCTTGATACTATGCTCTTCTAAGAAATTTCTTGCATTCATCCTTGCCCTTTTTATTTTTTGTATATTAACGCTAAAAGTTTTAAATTTCATTTAAAAAGCACTATATTTAGGCTTTTGTTCTTTAAGTTGCAACCAAGTTGCAATCTGCTAAACTTCCGCAATATTTTTTCAAATAAAGGAGAGATGGTGAGAAAGATTTTTGTTTTTTTAGCAGTTTGCGCTTTGTCACTTTTTGCAAAGCCAGTTGTTACGACTAGTATATTGCCTACAAAATTTTTTGTTGAGCAGATCGCTGGTGATACACTAAGCGTAAATACAATGGTTGGCAAAGGTGCTGATCCGCACACTTATGAGCCAAAGCCAAAACAGATGAAGGAGCTTGAAAAGAGCGAGCTTTACTTTGCTATTGGTATTGAGTTTGAAGATACTTGGCTAGAGCGTTTTTCAAAATCTTTTAAAAATTTACACATTGTAAAAACACAAGAAGGCATCGAAAAGATCGCTATGAGTGATGAACACGAGCATCATGAACACCATGAACATCACGAGCACAAGCATGAGGGCGAGCATAAACATGAGCATCACGAGCATCATGACCATGACCACGAAGCTGGCGAACATCATCACCATCATCATGATGGCCTTGATCCGCACATTTGGCTTGATCCAGTTTTAGTAAAAACTCAAGCTGATAATATAGCCAAGGCATTAATAGAGAAATTTCCGCAAAATGCAAAACTCTATGAGGAAAATTTAGCTAAATTTAAAGCTAATCTTGACGAGCTTGATAGTTTTATAAAAAATACTCTAAAAGATGTTAAAACTCGCGAATTTATCGTATATCACCCATCTTGGGGATATTTTGCAAAACGCTATAACTTAGAGCAAATTGCCATCGAGATAGAGGGCAAAGAGCCAAAGCCAGCTGAGCTAAAAGAGCTCATAGAAGAAGCTAAAGAGCACGGCGTAAAGGTTATTTTCGTGGCTCCGCAGTTTCCAACAAAGGCTGCGAATTTAGTAGCAAAAGAGACTGGCTCAAAGGTCATAAGTATTGATCAGCTTCCAGAAAATTGGCTAGATGAGATGAAAAAAACAGCAGAAATTTTTGCTAAGAGTCTATAAAAAATGTTAGCACGCCTGATTGTCATTTGCTTCTTTGCTATAAATGCCTTCGGGTGTGCTCTTTGCTCGCTTTATAGCCCGACCGCTCACGTGAGCGTTAAATTTGACTCAAACGAAAACAATATCTCTACAATTGCTTTTTCATGGACATTTTCGCAAAATTTCTCAGAGCTTATGAGACAAAATTTTGACCTAAATCAGGATGAAAAGATAGATGAAAGCGAGATCAAAAAGATCCGCTTAAATTTACTTGATTATCTTGTGCCAAGGCACTATTTAACGAATATTGAGTACTTTTACAAAGATGAAAATGCTACAAAGCTTGAGCTAAATTTAAAAGAGTATAAACTCTATTTTGATGAGGGCAGATTAAAATTTGATGTTAGTTTTAAGACAAATTTGCTTATCAAAGATGGCTTTGTGGTGTCTGTCGAAATGGACGACAAAGAGGGATATTTTAATTTTAAATTTACACAAAATAACGCATTTTTAGTGTCAGATCAGTTTTGGACGATACCAAATCCAAATGCAAATTTAATATTTTTTACATTTTCAAGTAAGGCTGCAGCCAAAGCTCATAACGAAAAGCCTGCATTAAAAGAGCTTCTAAAAGAGCCGAACTCAGTAAATTTTGAAGATGAAAATTTAAGCCAGATCGATAAGATCGATGAAGCTAAGTTTGATCTTGTTTCAAAAACAAGTCTAAGCATGCTTGATAGATTAAAGCAAATTCTAAGAAATTTTGATCAAAAAAGTCCGCTCACTCTGCTATTTTTAGCGCTCATATCATTTGGTTATGGCTTTTTACACGCTGCATCTGCTGGACATGGCAAGGTGCTTACAAGCTCTTATTTTGCTGCAACTGGTGGAAGCTACACCAAAGCCTTTTTCTTCTCTTTAAAGATCGGATTTTTACATGTTGTGGGAGCGTTTATTTTTGTGCTTGCTAGTTTTATGATATTACGTGAGATCAGTAGCGATCTGACAAAAGATACAGCAAGCGTTACGACAGCATTTTCTGGCGTTATTATCTTTTTTGTAGCGATTTTTATGCTTTATAAAAAGGTCAAAATTTATCTTTCAAGCAAAAAAGAGTTAAATAAATTTTATATTTTTAGCTCAAGTTTAAGCCAAAATTTGAGTAAAAATACAAAATTTACTAGCGACTGTGGCTGTAATATCTGTACTACAAAAAAACCAAAAAACAAAGAAGAATGGCTGGTTGCAGCTGCAGCGGCACTTATTCCTTGTCCTGGCACGATACTTGTCTTTGTGCTAGCAAATGAGCTAGGCAGCTACTTTGCAGGCGTTATAAGTGGCCTATTTATGGCGCTTGGCATGAGCGCAGTGATATTTTTAGCGGCTGTTTTTGGAGCCAAGATAAATGAGAGCACAAACATTAAGTTAAAAAAGTTTAAAATCTATGCCGAATTTATGGCTCTTAGCGTTATGCTTTGGCTTGGACTTTTTATTTTTACTACGACATTTACGCAAAAGAGTCTGTTTTGAAAGAAATTATAAAAATTAAAAATTTAAACTTTAGCTACGATAAGCAAGTGGTTTTAGAAGGTATCAATTTAGATTATAGTAGCGATGAGTTTTTAGCTATCATCGGTCCAAATGGTGGTGGCAAAAGCACGCTTTTAAAGCTTATCTTAGGACTACTTAAGCCTCAAAGTGGCGAGATAAAGCTTTTTGGAAAAGAGCCAAGCGAAGTCAGTAAATTTATAGGCTATGTGCCTCAAAATTTTCTCTCAAATCAAAGCTTTCCGATGATGGTTTTAGAAGTAGTTTTAATGGGGCTAATCGATAAAAAAATTTTTGGTTTTTACTCGCGAGGTGAGAAACAAATGGCTCTTGCTGCCCTTGAGAAAGTTGGCATGAAAGAATTTGCAAGCGCTAGAATTGGTGAGCTAAGCGGTGGCCAAAGACAGCGTGTATATATCGCAAGAGCGCTTTGTGCAAATGCAAAGGTCCTCGTTTTAGACGAGCCAACAGCCAGTATCGATACAAAGGGTCAGGCTGAAATTTATGAAATTTTAAAAAATATAAATGCAAGTGGTGTTGGTGTAGTTTTGGTAAGTCACGATCTAAATATCGTGCTAAATTATGCTACAAAAATCGCCTATGTGAGTAAAAATTTACATATCCATAAAACTCATGAAGATACTGCAAAAAGAGAATTTATAGAGCATTTAGCAAAATCTCATAGCCATTTTTGCGATGTCGAGATCGCACTTGGCGAATGTGAGTGCAAAATCAAAAGTAATGTTTTTAAGCTAAAGAGATAAAATGAGTGAAATTTTAGAGTTAAATTTTATGCAAAATGCCTTTATTGCTGGCATTTTAGTTAGTATTATTTGTGGGCTCATAGGCTCACTCGTTGTTATAAATAAAATGACTTTTATCGCTGGCGGTATCGCGCACGGAGCATATGGCGGCATAGGACTTGCCTTTTTCTTCTCGCTTGAACCACTTCTTGGAGCTAGCATATTTTCACTCTTTTTAGCCCTTATAATCGCCACTATTACGCTAAAAGATAAAACCAACATCGACTCAGTTATCGGTGCTATTTGGGCATTTGGCATGGCTATTGGTATCATTTTTATCGATTTAACTCCGGGATACAATGCCGATCTTATGAGCTATCTTTTTGGCTCTATCTTAGCAGTAAGCGGGCAAGATATAACATGTATGAGTATTTTAGACATCTTATTTTTAGCACTCATTGCCCTTTTTTATCGTCAATTTGTAGCTATTAGCTTTGATGCAGAGTTTGCAAAGCTGCGCGGCGTAAATACAACATTTTTTCACTATTTATTAGTGTGCATGATGGCACTTTGTGTGGTGGCTACGATTCGTGTTGTTGGGCTGATTCTAGTCATCGCTCTTCTTACTATACCGCCATATTTAGCACAAATTTTTGCCAAAAGACTTGGGCTGATGATGCTAATCTCTACTATCTTTTCGGTCGTTTTTTGTTTTAGCGGTCTATTTATTAGCTTTTATTTTAATCTAACAGGAGGAGCTAGTATAATCTTAGTTGCTTCACTTTGCTTTTTTGCATTTTGTTTTAAATTTAAAAGCTTACGCCAGTAGCCCTTCTTAACTGATAAAGCGTCCAAAAGACGAAGCAAATGGCTGTGAGATAGACACTAAAAAATAGAGCTAGCCATATAAATTTTATCTCAAGACCAAAATAAAAAACTACAACGTAAAAAAGTGATCCTTGAAGTACAAATTGCCTAAATCCATTTAGCAAAAAGATGGCCACTGGGCGTTTTATGGCCTGAAGAGTACTGCCTGAGACATTTATCGTGCCATAAGCTATGTAAGCAAGAGAATTTATACCAAGATAAAGCCCTGCTATCTCCAAAACCACCGGCGTATCATCAAAAATTCTTATCATATCTTCACCAAAAAATCTAATAAAAACGCAAGCAAATACACAATAAATAAGCAAAAAAAGAAGCGAAATTTTATAGCATTGCTTAGCTCTTTTAAAATTTCTAGCACCATAGTTTCTTGAAACAATACTTAAAACCGCTGCGGCCATACCAATGGTCGGCAATACCAAAATTTGCTCTATCCTTAAAGCTATACCGTACCCCGCTACGGCATTTACGCCATAGTAGCTTATAAATTTTAAAAGCACAAGTGAGCCAAGCGACATCGATAGATAGTTTAAGCAAGCTGGTAGAGCTTGCTTTGCAATCTTTGCCCAAATGCCAAAATTTGGCACAAAATAGCTTAAATTTCTTGGCTCGATCATCTTAGCTTTTTTAACTTTTGCAAAAAGGTAGATCATGCCCAAAAGCTGAACACTAGCTGTTGCTAGAGCAAGTCCTTTTACGCCAAGGTCCAAAATAAATGCAAAAAAGTAGCAAAAAAATGCGTTAATAAAAAGGCCATAAAATAGCCAATTGCGGTAACTTTTTGTATCTCCAAGTGCCACAAGCACGCCGTTTAGAGATTTGATAATCAAGAAAAATGGTGCAGCAAGAAAGATAACACCTGCGTAATCAAGAGCCTCTTTTAAATAGTGATGATCGGCTCCTAAAAAAGTGAGCAAATTCGGTGCTAAAAAATAGCCACAAAACCCCATAAAAATAGCAAATACTAGCACAAAGATAATTCCATTTGCCGCATAAAATTTAGCCATTTTTATCTTTCCTGCTCCAAGGCTATTGCCTATTAGCGCAGTTAGTGCTGAGCCAAAACCAAGCCCAATGCCCACAATACTTAGATAAAGCAAAAAGCTCATAGCCATACCAGCTACGGCAAGGGTAGAAATTTTTGCTGCAAAAAATGTGCCGGTAACATTATAAAGAGTATTAAACATCATTGCGGTGCCGGCTGGAAGCGAAAGCGAGATGATGAGCTTATTTAACGGGTCTTTTAGTAAATCCATGGCTTGATTTTACGTTTTTTATCTTTAAAATTTGTAAAGAATAAAATCAATTAAATTTAATAAAAAGCCATTACTCATTAGCATAGTTAAGATTTGATATCTTTTGGCAACGCATTAAATCTTAGAAAGCTTATTTTTATGTATATAAATTGAAAGCTTATTTTTATGTATATAAATTATTTGTGTAAAAAATTTGTATTTCTATCAGTCTTTGTTATATTAGAAATTTAGTAGGCCAAATATCATAAAAAGCAAGGAAAATACCTTGCTAAAAATTTTATTTATATTTTATGCCCATGCCGCCAAATTTAAGCGAATTAGCTGTCTTGTTGTCGGCAGTACTTTCGATTAAGGCTTTAACATCTACTAAGCCTGGCAATTTCCAAACTTGTTCACAAAGACCGCCTACGCTAATAGTCATCTTTATCTCACCATTAGTGTTGTTTCCAGCACCCACTTCTAGGCACTTATCATTTTTTGCATTTACTGGATTCTTAACATTTGACATCTTTTTAACAGCATCTGCACCAGAAGCAAATTCGCCTTGTGAAGTATAGTAAGAACCCAAGTCCGAAATAAGTGTTTGTATATTTGAAGCAGTTTTTGATATCTCTGCATCATCCCTTGTTGCAGCTAGTTTTGGTATAGCAACCGCAGCTAATATGCCCAATATAACGATCACGAAGATCAACTCAATCATCGTAAAGCCTTTTTTCATGACTTCTCCTCCCTGAAATATAAATATTTTCTAAATCGAGCGAATTGTATCATAAATTTCAAAAAACAATAAAATAATGTACTATATAAAAAATCAAAAATTTGCCGATATAAAAAAGAAAATTAAAAATTAGGGGCGTTATGAAGGGCGTTATAATTTGTCTATTTATCATCACGATTTCATTTTGTAAATATGAATCCTACAAACCTCTTACGGTAGTAAAATATAATGAAGAAAAGGCTCTGCTTGGCAAAAAACTCTTTTTTGACAAAAGGCTAAGTCCAAATGAAAACTACTCTTGTCAAACTTGTCACAACCTGTATTGGAATTTAAGCGGAAGCAACCAAGATAGCATGGAAAAAGGCACTTTAAATCCTCCAACCATATTAAACGCTGCAGCAAACTATCTATTTTATAGCGATGCAAAGATTAGCAATTTAAAGGATCAAGTAAAAGAGTCCATAACTTCTAGAATAGAACTAAACTCAGATAATGACAAGATAGTGGATTCTGTAAATAATATCTCTGAGTACAAAATTTTATTTAAAAAAATTTATAATGACGGCATTAATTTTGATAATATTGTAGATGCAATAGCTGAGTTTGAGAAGGCTGTCTTGAGTATTGATTCGCCATTTGATCGTTTTATATCAGGTGATAACAATGCCATAGACGATAGCGCAAAGAAAGGATTTGAGATATTTAATAATATAGGCTGTGCCGCTTGTCACAATGGTAGAAATTTGGGAGGAAATTTGACACAAGATATTGGCCGAGAAAGAATTTCTGCCCTAGATGCAAACAAAAGATTAAGAAGAGTGCCATCACTAAGAAATGTTACAAAAACTGCCCCATATTTATCCCATGGAGAGATAAATGATCTAAAAGAGGCTATAAGCTTTATTGGTAACTACCAGCTAGGATATGAGTTTAGCAAAGATGAAATTGATGCTTTATACTCATTTTTTCTAACATTAAATGGTAAAAAGCCTAGGATACTAAATGAGTACTAAACGAATAAAAACCATACTTAGCGTCTTAGTAGCTATATTTTTCATTAGTGCATTTTTTATATATAAAGCAAATATAGCCATTGATACGGCTCATAAATTTGATGATGGAATTTTAAATCTAAAATTTATAGACAATGAGATAACTTTTTCTTTAAATAATATTTATGATGTCTCAAACTACGACAAACTCAATGCTGACATAAATTCTTTTGATACAAATTTGAGCAACCTTTCAATGCTTAGTGATGAGATGCTGTTGTTTCATCAAAATGAAATAACAAAAGATCTACAAAACATAAGAGATGTATTTAGTAAAAAAGTATTTTTTTTACAAAGATCAGCTTATGTAAACTCATCTATAGATTCTTATATCCAAATAAGTCAATATGAGATACAAAATCTAGCACTTCCAAATAAGCTTGAGCCTATATTTTATGCGATAAAAGGTGCTTTGATGCTTAGTCCTGAAGTAATAGATGAAATTTCAAAGCAAATAAAAATGTATAAAAACGAGTATAAAGATAACCAAAAAGCTCAAAATGTATTAGACAAGATACTTTATGCAGCTCAAGCTACAAAAACTTTACATACAATCTCAAATAGTGCAAAAGAGCTACATCTTGATAATCTGATAGAAAATTTTAGAAACAAAATCCTAGAATTTCACTCTGATGAGGTGAATAACGCAAAAATAGCTCAAATAATTTGCTTACTTGCATTTATAATATTTTGTGCATTTGGCCTATATCAAATTAAAATGGCCTCAGAGCGTTTAAGACAGATAAAACTCTTAAGATCCACGGTTGAAAACGATCATAGCTCTATTATCTATTGCGATAAATACAATAGAATTTCATACGTAAATAAAACCTTTGAAGAAAAAACTGGCTACAAGCTAAAGGATGTAATCGGTAAAAATCCTAGAATACTAAAATCATATATGCACCCACAAAGCTTTTATGAATCCATAAAAGATGCTCTGCAAAAATCTCTACCTTGGGAGAGTGATGAGCTTATAAGCAGAACAAAAAGCGGTGATTTTTTATATGAAAAGGTAAAATTTTCACCATTTTTCTTTAAGAATAAATTTGAGGGCTATATAGCGGTAAAACTTGATAGGACTAAAGAGGCGCTAATACTAAACGAGCTAACTCAAAAAAATGAACAAATAAAAATACAATCTTCAATCGATAAGCTAACAGGCTTTGGCAACTACTTTGCTTTAACTGAAATTTTAGACGCGCAAAAAGATGGAGTGCTAATTTGCTTAAGCATTAAAAATTTTAAGATTTTAAGATTCTTTTATCAAACTAAGATTATCGATGCAATGCTAAAAGCAGTAGCTGATACACTAAAGCTTTGCATAGATGCTTCTGAGATAAAAGCAAAGCTATTTAGATTTCAAGATGACGCATTTTATATGTGGTATGAAGGCGATAACATCGTAAGAGATATTGAATATATAAGAGAATATTTTGGCTCAAATAGAATAAATGTCGCTATTGATGAAAAATTTGAAAACTTACCAGGCATAAAAATGGTATTTGGTGTTTCATTGCCAAACGATACACCACAAACTAACCGCCTAATGCAATCAGTCCTTGCAAATCAGCTCGCAATAGAAAATGGTAGCAATATTTACTACTATCTAGAAAATGACGCCATTGAGATGAAATATCACAAAAACCAGCTGGCAGTTCAGCTAATCGAAGATGCATTAGAAAACGATAGAGTCATCGTAGAAGCACAAGGCATCTTTAACTTAGAAGAAAATGAAACCGAAGCAAAGTATTATGAAGTTTTGGTTCGTATAATCGATCAAAATGGCAAGATACACTATCCGGGCGAATTTTTAGATATTGCCATGAAAACGCAACTATATCCGCAAATAACCAAAAAGGTGATAAGTCTTGCGTTTGATCTTGCCAAGAGATATCCAGATTATATGTTCTCAATAAATTTATCAATTACCGATATTGCTGATGCTAGTATGAGAGAGCTTATAGAGAGCAAGCTAAACGAGTGCAAAGATCCTAATAAAATTTGCTTTGAAATGCTAGAGAGTGAAGAGCTTAGCGACTATGTTGCGGTAAATTCTTTCATAAAACGCGTCAAAGGCTATGGATGTAAAATTTCGATTGATGACTTTGGCTCAGGATACTCAAACTACTACCGAATTTTAGAGCTTGATATAGACACCATAAAGATAGATGGCTCGATAATCAAAAAGCTTCCATTTGATGAAAATGCTAGAGTTCTAGTAGAAACCATCGTAAGCTTTGCAAAAAAACAAGGCCACAAAATAGTAGCCGAGTTTGTAAGTTCAGAAGAAATTTTAAATCAAATCAAAAATTTTGAAATACCTTACGCACAAGGTTTCTTACTAGGCAAGCCTCGTAGAATGGAATAGTGGCTAAATTTCTATATCTATGCCAACCGGGCAGTGATCGCTGCCTGTGATCTCTGGCAAGATAAATGCGTCTTTTAGCCTATCTTTTAATCCTTGTGAAATAAAAAAATAATCAATCCTCCAGCCAACATTTTTCGCCCTTGCATTAAAGCGGTAGCTCCACCACGAGTAAGCGTCCGCTACGTCGCCATTTATAGCTCTAAAAGTATCTATAAAACCACTTTTTAGTACCTCATCTATCCATGCTCGCTCGATAGGCAAAAAGCCTGAAGTCTTGGCATTTACCTTTGGATTTTTAAGGTCGATCTCGCGGTGAGCGGTATTTACATCACCACAAAATATCACCTCTTTGCCGCTTTTTACAAGTTCTTTGCAGTAAGCTAGAAATTTCTCGTAAAAGTACATTTTATAGGCTAGTCGCTCGTCATCCTTTTGGCCATTTGGAAAATAGATATTAAAAAGCACGATATCGCCAAATCTATGCTCCAAAACACGCCCCTCCGTGTCATCAAAGAAGGCCGCCTTTTGTGTAGAAATGTCAAAATTTGCTAGGCTCATCACACCAGAGTATCCGGCCCTCTCACCCGAGTTTACACTTATATCTTTAAAGCCAAGGTTATAAATTTCCTTTGGCACGTCACTTTCTTTGACCTTGATCTCTTGAAGTGCCAAGAAATCAGGCTTTATCTCATCAAGCCAACCAAAGCCATCTTTTGTTACAAGTGCTCTAAGGCCATTTACATTCCAGCTAATAAGTTTCAAATTTCATCCTTTTTTTAATTATAATTATGCCAAAAATCACAAAAAGGAAAATTATGAGAAACCAGCCAGAGTATAAATTTTTTAAAAATTTTGGCTACGCAAGAGAGGGTTTGGCTGAAATTTTCAAAAATGAAAAGAGCTTTAGGATAGAAATTTGCATATTTTTATTAGCAACACTATCGCTATTTTTTTGGAATTTTGACCTTGTTTTTAATCTATTTTTGATCTTTAGCATGGCATTTGTGCTAGTTTGCGAGTGCCTAAACTCTGGCTTAGAGCGAGTAACTGATCTTGCAAGCCCAGACTATCACGCCCTAGCAAAGGCGGCAAAAGATGCAGGAAGTGCAGCTGTGATGATCGCAAATTTCTTATGTGGCGCGCTTTGGTGCATGGCAATAGGGTATAAAATTTGGGGCTAGTATGAATGAAAAAATTTACAAGGCAATCATTGGTGAGAAAAAGGTAGAAATTATAAATTTGCTAGTTAAAAGCTGTGATGAAAATGGCTTTATTGTAGTAAAAATTTCAGAAATTTGTGAAAAGCTAGATGTGAGCAAACCAACCGTGATAAGCACGTTTAAGTTGCTTGAAGAGAAGAAAATTTTTGAGCGAGTGAAAAACGGAGTTTATAGATTTAAAAATTTATAGTGGTGAGCAAACGCTTACCGCATCTTTTTATCCTATAGTCTTAGTAGTGATCATGCCAAATGTTAAGTGGTCAGTTATCATGACTGGACCTAGACGAATGGCTCATGAACGCCACCTGTGATCTCGCCGGCTGCATATAAATTTGGTATAGGCATAGCTGTTTGAGAGCTTATGACATGGACTTTTGTATTGATACTTAGACCACCTATTGTGTGGTGAACTTTTGGCATGCTACACTCTGCATAAAATGATGGATAGGCTACAAAAGTAAAAAGTAATATAAATTTTAGCTATAAAATTTTTAAGTAAATAGCTTTAAAAATATTTACTACAACTTCTTTAAATTTATAACTTGGCTGATAATTTTTAGAGTATTTTAGATTTTAGCTTAAGAATAGAATTTAGTTTAGAAGAACGGAGCAAAATTGCTCCGTAAATTATTTAACACCAACTATAATTTGAGTTGCTTTGATGATTGCAGTTACTTTATCTCCTACTTTTAAAGCTAGGCTGCTAACTGACTCTCTTGTGATGATAGCTGAAATTTTACTGCCATTTACATCGATAATAACTTCAGTATTTACAGCTCCGTCTTTTATCTCGCTAACAACACCTTTGATTTGGTTTGTTGCACTAAGCTTGATGCTGTCATCTTTTGAAACGATAACGCTTGAAGCTTTGAATAAAAATATAGCTTTTTTACCAACTTTAAGATCAAGACCTTTTTCACTATCAACCGTAACAGTCGCTTTTAGCACCTCACCGCCTGCAAGCTTAGCAGATATTAGCGAATTTACCGCACCTGTTCTTACTTCTGTGATCTCAACATTTAGTTGATTTCTTGCACTTATTGACATTTTATCTCCTTGTTTTGAATTAAATTATGGTGAAATTGTAAGGTAGAATTATTAAGCAAAACTTAAAAGCTATTTATACAAAATTATAATATCAAAAATAAAAATTTTATACTTTTAAATGCCCTATAAATTGCTATTTGAGAAATAAAATCTAAAAATTTAATTTATATTGTTTTAAAAAAAACGAGAAAAAATATTACTAACTACTACTTCTAAATATCTATTTTTGTAAAATTCTTGTAAATTTGACTTTAAAGATTGGTAAATTTAAAAGTATTTTAAGCTAAAGTAATATTTTTAGGTAAAGAAATAAATTATAAAATTTGAAAGTTTAAATACCAGCTTCTAGCATGGCTTCTGCTTGATAGTGAGTGATAAGCGGCTCAATGATCTCGTCAAATAGCCCTGCAGCCATGATCGCATCAAGGCGATAAAGTGTTAAATTTATGCGGTGATCGCTTATGCGGTTTTGCGGATAGTTATAAGTTCTTATCCTACCTGAGCGGTCTCCAGTGCCAACTTGGCTCTTTCGCTCACTAGTTTCTTTTGCAAGTCTCTCTTGCTCTTGAAGCTCATAAAGTCTAGCTTTTAGCACCTTCATCGCAGCTTCTTTGTTTTTGTGCTGACTCTTACCATCTTGGTTTGTTACAACAAGTCCTGTTGGTATATGCGTGATTCTAACGGCACTATCAGTTGTATTTACTGACTGACCGCCATGGCCTGAGCTTCTCATCACATCGACTCTTATATCATTTGGATTGATCTCGATCTCACTATCCTCAACCTCTGGCATGATAGCCACAGTCACAGCTGAAGTATGCACCCTGCCCTGGCTCTCAGTCTCTGGTACACGCTGAACTCTGTGTGTACCACCTTCAAATTTTAGTCTTGAGTAAGCGCCTTTGCCTTTTATAAGCACGATGATCTCTTTAAAACCGCCAGTATTGCCTTCGCTTTGGCTAACTATCTCAAATTTATATCCTCGAAGCTCTGCATATCTAATGTAAGCATTAAAAAGATCTCCAACAAATAGCGCAGCCTCATCGCCACCAGTACCTGCGCGAATTTCTAAAAATATATTTTTATCATCATTTGGATCTTTTGGAAGAAGTAAAATTTTTATCTCTTCTTCAAGCTTCTCTCTTGAAATTTCTAAATTTTTAAGCTCCTCTTTTGCAAGCTCACCAAGCTCAGAATCTTCAAGTAGGGCTTTATTTTCATCGATGTCTTTTAAAATTTCTAGATATTTTGTTGAGGCAGATGCGACTGGTTCGATAGATGATTGCTCTTTTGAGAGCTTTGTCATCTTTTCGATATCGTTTGCTATATTTGGATCGCTAAGAAGCGTAGAAATTTCATTATAGCGATCCAAAAATGGATGAAGTTTATCAGCAAACATTAAATTTTATAAATTAAGCAGCTTTTAGAGTATTTACTAATTGTGCAAGACGACTAACGCGACGAGCAGCAGTTTGTTTCTTCAAAAAGCCTCTACTTACGAAGCTGTGGATACTTTTATTAGCAACTTTTAAAGCTTCATTTGCAGCATTTAGATCTTTAGCTTCTACAGCTACACGCACTGCTTTTGTTATATTTTTAAGTCTTGTGCGGTAAAATCTATTTCTTTCTGTTCTTTTTATAGTTTGTCTAGCTCTTTTTTCAGCAGATTTATGGTTTGCCATAATATACCTTTTTGAATAATTTTAGTCGGTGATTATATTAAAGATATAATAAATTTAACCTTAATTTAAGTCATCCTTAATGAAAGTAAAATTTTAGATTTTAAATTAGGTAAATTCTGATAAAATAGCACAATTTTATAATAAAAAGGATAAATTGATGAAACTTTTTGGAACAGACGGAGTTCGTGGTAAGGCTGGCGAAAAGCTTTCAGCTCAAACATCTATGCGCCTTGCAATGGCTGCTGGAATTTACTTTAGAAAGACCTCAGCGACAAATGTGATTTTAGTTGGAAAAGATACTAGAAAAAGTGGCTATATGATCGAAACTGCCATCGTTGCAGGACTAACTGCAGTTGGCTACAACGTCCTTCAAATAGGCCCTATGCCAACGCCTGCAATCGCATTTTTAACAGAAAATATGCGCTGTGACGCTGGCATAATGATAAGCGCCTCACACAACCCATACTACGATAACGGCATCAAATTTTTTGATAGCTTTGGCAACAAACTTGATGAGACGATAGAGGCCGAGATAGAAAAAATCTTCTACGACGATGAGCTCATCGCAAACGCCCAAAAAACGATGACAGAGATCGGTGCAAACAAGAGGATCGACGATGTTATCGGCAGATATATCGTGCAGATCAAAAATTCATTCCCAAAAGAGCTAAATTTAAAGAATTTACGAGTAGTTTTAGACGTGGCAAACGGAGCTGCTTACAAGGTCGCACCAACTGTATTTAGCGAGCTTGGAGCTGATGTCATCGTCATAAACGACGAGCCAAATGGTAGCAACATCAACCAAAACTGCGGCGCACTTCACCCAGAAGATCTAGCAAGCGAGGTAAAAAGGCTTCGTGCCGACATCGGCTTTGCATTTGACGGCGATGCTGATAGGCTTGTCGTTGTCGATGAAAACGGCGAAGTTGTGCATGGCGACGCGATACTTGGCTCACTAGCTGCATTTTTACACGAGCAAAAGGCGCTAAAAGGTGGAGCCATCGTGGCTACTGTGATGAGTAACGCCGCACTTGATGACTATCTAAAAGCTCACAAGATCAAGCTACTTCGCTCAAACGTAGGCGATAAATACGTGCTTGAGATGATGAAAGAAAATGGCATAAATTTTGGCGGCGAGCAAAGCGGTCACGTCATATTTAACGACTACGCTAAGACTGGGGACGGCCTTGTTACTTCGATGCAAGTCGTTGCGATGATGCTTAAAAAAGGTAAAAAAGCTAGTGAAATTTTTGGCGAGCTAAAGCCATATCCGCAAATTTTGCTAAATTTAAAGATCACAGAGAAAAAGCCGCTTGATAAGATAGAGGGACTAAAAGAGCTTGAGGCTAGCCTCGCAAAAGAGGGCATAAGATCGCTCTTTAGATACTCTGGCACTGAAAATTTGATCAGACTTTTGCTTGAAGGCAAAAATCAAACTTTAGTTGAAAAACGCATGGATGAAGTTGAGAATTTTTTTGTAAAAGCCCTAAATGCGTAAAAGCTTAGTTAAATTTTTTATCGCGTTTTTTCTCATCTTTATTGTTGATCAAGCGATAAAGATGATATTTATAGATGGTTTTTCGTGGGAGGGCGAGTTTTTCTCGCTAGTTCTTACATATAATAAGGGCGTTGCATTTTCGATGTTTGCCTTTTTGGATGAGTGGCTTAAATTTATCCAGATAGCCCTTATTTTAGGCGTTTTTGTCTATCTAGTCGTTGAGAAAAAGCTGCTTTGCTCGCATGCTATTTGGCTTGGAGCTTTGCTAGGAGCTGGCAGCTCAAATATCACAGATAGATTTATCCATGGCGGCGTCGTGGATTACGTCTTTTGGCACAAGTGGTTTAACTTTGCAGTCTTTAACTTCGCTGATGTGATGATCGATCTTTGCGTCGTGATGATACTTTGGCAAAGTTTTAGAAAAAGGAGAGAGAGTGGCAAATAATATCTACGTCGCATACGCGCTTTGGCTACTTACTGGCTGGCTTGGAGCGCATAGAATTTACCTTGGTAAATTTATCACTGGCTTTTTGATGATGGGACTATTTTTCGTTGGATATGCTACGTTTTATTTCATTATAGGCATACCATTTTTAATCATCTGGGGCATTTGGTGGCTTATAGATGCATTTTTAGTTGGTGCTTATGTAGAGAAAAATTTACAAAAAGTCGAGCTAAAAGAGAGACTAAAACTAAAAGATAAAAAAGAAGACCTAAAAAGGCTTTACGAGCTTTTTGAGAGTGGTGCGATCAGCAAGGCCGAATTTGAAGCTAGAAAAGAGATACTTTTTAGATAAGGAGACATTATGATAGACTATTATAATTACTTAAAATACCTCCACTATTTGTTTTTCATCTCGTGGATGGCAGTGCTGTTTTATCAGCCAAGGCTCTACGTTTATCACGTAGAAAACATGGACAAACCTGACTTTGTAAAAGTGGTCGAAGTGATGGAGTACAAGATGTATCACTACATCGGCTGGGTCGCACTCATCGGCTCATTTGTCACTGGCATTTTGATACTTATCGCGATGCCTGATCTTATACAAACTGGTCACATACACGTCAAAATTTTAGTTGTCATCTTGATGGCTATCTATCACCTAGACCTTGGACGCTACATGAAGCAGCTCAAAGAAAAACGCTGTACCAAAAGTGGCATCTTCTTTAGAGCCTACAACGAAGTGCCAACTATCGCGATGCTCATCATCATCTGGGTAATGATAGTAAATCCATTTTAAAGGAATTTGATGAAGAAATTTTTAGCATTTATCGCTTTGCCAGCGCTCTTGCTCGCAGCTACTCAGTATTTTGAGCCGATGCAGATAAAATTTGACAACAGACTCTACTCGCTAGCAGGCTCAGCCAAGCCTGTGCCAAATTTATTCACGCAGGAGTATTTGCTCCCTGGCGAGAAGATAGATAGTTTTAGCTACATGCTCTCGCTAAATACCCTTAAATTTGACGCTACGCCAGAGCAAGCGGTCGAGCAAAAGATAAATGATCTAAAAGAGCTAAAAGCAAAAGGGCTAAAAGTGGCTTATAAAAAGGGCTCACTCGCAAATGAAATTTATCTTGATATAACGATATTTTCAAACCTAAATGGCGTGCCAACAGCCGAGCACTCGATATATCGCTACACCAAACAAGGCGGAAATTTAGTCCTTTTCACCATCCAAAGGCGTGCTTATAAAAAAGAGGGCATTCAAAGATTTGCTACAAATTTCACGATCGAGTCGCAAGACTTTAGCAAAAAAGCCCTAGCCACACCTTTCCCACAAATCATCAGCAAATAAAGAAATTTGAGTGTAAATTTAGCCTTTTGCACTCAAATTTTAAAACCAGACTTAACAAATTTATCTAAAAATAAAACGAATAGTTATATGATAAGAAAAACTCAAAAAGGATAGCCTATGATACATAAAATTCTTATCGCAAATCGTGGCGAGATCGCAGTTAGGATAGTCAGAGCTTGTAGGGATTTACACATCCAAAGCGTAGGAATTTACACAGCACCAGACAGCGAGTGCTTACACGTCAGGATCGCTGATGAGGCCTATCAAGTGGGCGAAGATCCGATCAAGGGCTATCTTGACGCCAAAGCTATCGTAAAGCTTGCTAAAGAGTGCGGGGCTGACGCGATACACCCAGGATACGGCTTTTTAAGCGAAAACTACGAATTTGCAAAGGCGGTCGAGGACGCTGGGCTTATCTTTATCGGTCCAAAGGCTGAAGTGATAAGAAAAATGGGTGATAAAAATATCGCAAGATACCTGATGAAGAGAAACGGCATACCAATCGTTCCAGGCACAGAAAAGCTAAATGACGAGAGCATGGATGCCATAAAAGAGCACGCTAGACGCATCGGCTACCCAGTCATCTTAAAAGCAAGCGGTGGTGGTGGTGGCCGTGGCATCAGAGAAGTTTGGCAAGAAGAAGATATGCAAGATGCCTTTGAGTCATGCACCAGAGAGGCAAAAGCATACTTTAACAACGACGAAGTTTTTATGGAGAAGCTTGTCGTCAATCCTCGCCACATCGAGTTTCAAATTTTAGGCGATAACTACGGCAACATCATCCACCTTTGCGAGCGTGACTGCTCTATCCAAAGGCGCCACCAAAAGATCATCGAGATCGCACCTTGCCCATCAATTAGCGAAAATTTAAGAAAGATCATGGGCGTGACCGCAGTGGCTGCTGCAAAGGCTGTGGGCTACTCAAACGTAGGAACGATCGAGTTTTTGCTAGATGACTACAATAACTTTTACTTCATGGAGATGAACACTCGTATCCAAGTGGAGCACGGCATCACTGAAGAGATCACAGGCCATGATCTAGTCGTTAGGCAGATAAGGATCGCTGCGGGCGAGATATTAGAGATCGAGCAAAGCGACATCAAGCCACGCGGCTACGCGATAGAAGCAAGGATCACGGCTGAGAATGTCTGGGAGAATTTCATCCCAGCACCAGGCACGATCGAGGGCTACTACCCAGCTCTTGGCCCATCTGTGCGCGTAGATAGCCACGTCTATAAAGACTACACCATACCGCCATTTTACGACTCACTTATCGCAAAACTGATCGTCAAAGCAACCGACTACGATCTTGCTGTAAATAAGCTTGAAAGAGCACTTGAAGAATTTACCATCGAGGGCGTGCGAACGATCATCCCATTTTTGCTAACGATCAGCAAAAGTAAGGAGTTTAGACGAGGATTTTTCGATACTAGCTACGTTGAGAAAAACTTAAAAACTATCCTTGAAAACACCTATGATGATATGAACAAAGAGCCAAATGACGATCTAGAAGAGGTAATTGTAGAGGCGATAAAAAGATATAAAAAGAAGAGATAAATTTATCTCATTATGGCTTTGGCGATAAATTTCGCCAAGGCTAAATTCTTGCGCAAACTGCGTAAATTTTAGCTCCGTCATTTGCCACAGCATAGAGCCTGCCACCGCTTACTAGCATGATCTGATCTGCGCTAAGTCTAAATTTCTCAAACTCTATCTCTTTTAAAAGCAAGCCATCTTTGGCGCTTATCAAAACTGGTTTATTTTTGCGGTTTGCGAGCAAAATTTGACCCTCGACCCAAACAAAATGCTCCGCGCCACTTGTTTTAAATTTAAATATCACTTCGCCACTTTTCGCCTCAACGGTATAGAGATGTCCGCCTTTGCCAGCAGTGCCAAAGTAAAGCATTCGCCCTCCTTAACATCTCACATTTAGTGATTGCTAGTTTTTTAGTTATCTATGCCAGCTTCTTAAATTTATGAAGATCGTGGTCTAAGTTTGGCGACAAATGGGTCAAATTAAAAACGCGCTGAAATAAATTTGATAAAATTTGCCAAAATCCAGCAGATTAAAGGACTGATATGTTTTTAAAGTTAAACCAGATAGCTCAAAAATTAGATCAAATTTTCTTGCTACTAGAGCAAGAGGGTATGACTGGCATGAGACTCTTGCTTCAAAATGATGTTAAAGCCACCGCACAAGCACTTAAAAACGCACAAGAAGCTCTTGGCGTAATTTTCCCAGCTAAATTTACAAAGCTCTTAAGCAAATTTAACCTTGGAAATTTTGAAATTTACAATGTCAAATTTGGCTCCAGAGGCGACTATGCAAGCGAGCTAGTGCGCCTAAACAGCACAGATGAGTTTGGTGGCAAATGGTGGCAGGGTGAAGCTCGCCCAGCAAATTTGATAGTTTTTGCCGTGGGTGATCCTTGGATATTTTTGCTTGATTGCACGAGTGGTGCGGTCTATGCGTGGCTACTTGAAGATGAGGAGCTTTGCAGCAGGTGCGTTGCGAGTGACTTTGAAAAATTTTTCATAGCGCTTGCCAGCACCTATATAGCAAGGCTAAGCGATGAAGCCATGCCATCAGTCCAGAATATCCTAAATTTTGTCCAAGCAGACGACGTAGCACTTTCTTTTTGGCAAGAGATGGCGCAAATTTAGTAAATTTTATAAATTTAGTTTCGATATGTAACACTCATTGCCCAAAATAAAAATATTAAAATATCTTTAAATAAAAATTTTTTATAGCCGAGCTAATATTTAACTACAAAAAAAGGAAAAAGGAGCAAAAATGAGCGAGTACATCGAACAAACGATGGAGTGGATAAAGAAGACCAACCCGGGTCAAGGCGTCTTTGTCCAAGCTGCGACTGAGGTTTTAAACAGCCTAGAGCCGCTTATCAAAAGAGAGAGCAAGTACCAAAAACACGCGATCCTAGAGCGCATCGTCATCCCTGAGCGCACGGTGATCTTTCGCGTGACATACACAGGCGATGATGGCAGACCAAAGGTAAATAACGGCTACCGCGTGCAGTTTAACTCAGCCGTTGGCCCATACAAAGGCGGTCTAAGGCTCCACCCAAGCGTCGATCTTGGTGTGCTAAAATTTCTTGGATTTGAGCAAATTTTCAAAAACTCGCTCACTGGCGTAAATATCGGCGGTGCAAAAGGCGGCAGCACCTTTGATCCAAAGGGCAAGAGCGAAGGCGAGATAATGCGCTTTTGCCAAGCGTTTATGAGCGAGCTTTACCGCCACATCGGCAACACCGTAGACGTGCCCGCAGGCGACATCGGCGTGGGCGCGCGCGAGATCGGCTATATGTTTGGGCAGTATAAAAAACTCACGGGCAGATTTGACGGTATACTCACGGGCAAAGGCCTAAACTGGGGCGGCAGCCTAGCGCGCACGGAGGCGACCGGATACGGGCTGGTATATTTCACGCAAAACATGCTGCAAAAAGCGGGCCTTGCCCTCGAGGGCAAAAAATGCAGCATAAGCGGTAGCGGAAACGTCGCCATCTACACGGTAGAAAAGCTCTATCAAGTAGGCGCTCTGCCTATCACGGTTTCTGATTCAAACGGATACGTTTACGACGCAGAGGGCATCGATCTAGCGGTGCTTAAAGAGCTAAAAGAAGTAAAACGCGCGCGCCTTAGCGAATACGTCAAATTTAGACCGAACGCAAAATACGTAAGCGTAAGCGAGTACAAAGAGGGCAGAAACGGCGTGTGGGACGTGCCGTGCGACGGAGCGTTTCCGTGCGCGACGCAAAACGAGCTGCATCTAGCCGACATCAAGACGCTCTACACTAACGGCTGTCGCTTCGTGGCTGAGGGAGCAAATATGCCAAGCACGCTTGATGCGATAAATTTCATGCTAGCGCAAAATGATTTTTACTTTGCTCCGGCAAAGGCGGCAAACGCGGGCGGCGTGGGCACAAGCGGCCTTGAGATGATGCAAAATGCTGGCATGACTTCGTGGAGCTTTGAGGAGGTCGATCACAGACTGCACGGCATCATGAATCATATCTTCGAGCTTAGCTACGAGACTAGCAAGGAGTTTGGCGACGAGGGAAATCTGGTGCTTGGCTCAAATATCGCGGGCTTTAGAAAAGTGGCCGATGCTATGATAGATCAGGGATATGTGTAGGGCTGATTTTGCTCTTAGCTCTATAAATTTACGTCCAAGTTAAATTTGGACGTAAATCAATATGGAATAGTTTTAGGCTTTTAGTTAAAAAAGAATTTGCCTTTCGTATGGCAAATTTTACTGACAAACTATTAAAATTTACGCTAATTGAAGCATTATGCGGTGTTCATTTTGACAAATTTTTGTTGGTGTGGCGGATGTGGATCTGAAGCTTGGCTAAATTTCACTAGGGTGGCGAGCATACCACTTTTTTTAGAGCATTTAATAGAAATTTTGCTAAAAGAAGCTGATACGGCGGCAAATGGTGGAGTGGCGAGGTTTGTGCAACAAATTTGAAAGTTTTTGCCATGGATGCTTTTGCTTGATTGCACGAGTGGTATGTTTGTTTATGTGTGGCTGTTTAAAGATGAAGAAATTTGTAGCAAGCGCGTTGCGAGCGAGAAATTTTATAGTGTTAGCTGGCATCGATATAGCAAGGCAAAATGAAGAAGTTCTGGTAGAGAATGAGCAAACACTAAATTTTATCCAAGTAGATTATAGGACATTTGATTTTTACCAAGAAATGGCTTATAAAATTTAGTAAATTGATGCTCACCCAGCCTAAATTCTCTTTTATAAATTTAAACTACAAACAAGCGAATTTTTTAGCAAATTTATACAGCTACTAGGCGAAATTTAGCTTAAAATGCTAAGCATAAGTACCATAAACTTACAAATTCACAAGAAGTTATCAAATTTACTCTAACAGATTACCCTTACCTAGCCAAATTTCAGCAAAGCGGTCCATGTAATGGTTTGCAGAAAAAGGATGAAGCAAATTCTAGTAAGCAAAAATTAAAATTTGCTCCATTTAATCCATGAACAAGCAAATTTATCGTCAAATTTGGTCGCCACATAAAACCAAGAGTAGTCAAAGCTTTTTGTAAAAAAGTATTATTAAAGCGATATCCCATTGCCAAATTTAGCTAGATATTAGGCAAAATTTAGCTTAAAAATACTCACGCAAGCACTAAAATTTTGTAAGCTCACAAGAAATATTTTCAACACAACATCCATACGAGCGATAACAAAGCGGGTAAATTCCAGCAAGTAAAGACCAAAATTTACTAAATTTAAGCCACATCCAAATTTTGCCTATCAAATTTAACCATAAGGTATATCAACCCTGCAAACGCCCTTGCGTAAATTTAGCAGATATAAAAATGATAGAATTTTTGAAAATAGTTATTTGTGAGTTTTTGTATTAAAAATTTAATGAAAAAGAGCAAGCCCTAGCCTGCTCTTTGTAAAAATTTAACCCTTTTTTGGAGTTACAAGCATATTTACATAACGACCTTCTATTATAGGCTCTTTGTCGCGGTCAGCTTCATCTTTGATCATCTCCCAGACCTTCTCAAGCATAGCTACGCCAGCTTCTGGAGTGCTCATCTCGCGACCCTTTAAAAATACACGAAATTTAACGTGTTTGCCATCTTGCAAAAACTCGCTTGCGTGTTTAACCTTGTAGTTTATATCGTTTTGGGCGATCTTGACAGAGAGTTTTATCTCTTTTATCTCGATGGTTTTTTGCTTTTTCTTAGCCTCTTTTTGCTTTTTCTCTTGCTGATAGCGGAATTTACCATAGTCCATTATCTTGCAAACTGGTGGTTTCGCATCTGGCGCTATAAGCACTAGATCAAGCCCAAGCTTATTTGAGATCTCTAAAGCCTCTTCTCTTGAGATGACACCGTATGCTGTGCCATCATCCCCTACACATCTTACCTCTCTCGCCCTTATGTCCTCATTGAGCAATACTTCATTTTCCTTACTCAAAAATGTACCTCACTAAGTTTCTCCTTCGTTAAATTTATAAATTCCGCCAAGCTCATATCGCTCTGCATCCTAGCCTGTCTATCGCGCAACGCAACGCTCTTGTTCGCTACTTCGTTGTCTCCTAGCACGACTATCATAGGCACCCTTTGTTTTTCAGCCGTTCTTATTCTCTTATTTAAACTCTCATTTTTACTTGCGATCTCGCTATCGACGTTGATCTTTCTTAGCTCACGTGAAATTTCTTTTGCGTAATCTAAATGTGCGTCGCTAATAGGTACAATGACGACTTGCGTAGGAGCGATAAAAAATGGTAGCTCACCAGCAGTGTGCTCAAGTAAAATTCCTATGAATCTCTCAAAACTGCCAAGCAGTGCTCTGTGAAGCATTACAGGGCGTTGTCTTTCGTTATTTGCGTCGATGTAGCCCAGATCAAAGCGCTCAGGCAGGTTAAAATCGACCTGGATCGTGCCGCATTGCCACTTTCTCTTAAGCGCGTCAGTTATCTTAATGTCGATCTTTGGACCATAAAATGCGCCACCGCCCTCGTCGATGCCATATTTAAAGCCATTTTCATCAAGCGCTTCTTTTAGCGCTTTTGTAGCAGTTTCCCAAATTTCGTCCCCACCGATCGCTTTTGCAGGCTTGGTCGAAATCTCCATCTCGTAGTGAAAGCCAAAATTTTCCATTATCGTGCCAGCAAATTTTAAAATTTCTAGGATATTTTCTTTGATTTGACTTGGCATACAAAAGATATGTGAGTCATCCTGGGCAAATTCGCGAACTCTAAAAAGTCCATGTAAAACGCCACTTTTTTCATGGCGATGTACGACGCCGTATTCGAAAAATTTAAGCGGCAAGTCGCGGTAAGACCTGATATCACTTTGATAAACTTTGATATGACCAACGCAGTTCATCGGCTTAATGCCGTACTCTGTCTCGTCGATCGTCGTAAAGTACATATTTTCTTTGTAGTTTGCGTAGTGACCGCTTCTTCTCCACACGTCGGCCTTTAAAAGCTCAGGCCCACGCACTGGCTCGTAGCCGCGGTCGCGGTGAGCTTTGTATAAAATTTGCTCTAGTTTTGATCTCAAGCGTCCGCCGTTTGGCAGCCATATCGGCAAACCACCGCCCACTTCTTCATCAAAAGTAAATAGTTTCATCTCGGTGCCAAGCTTTCTGTGGTCACGCTTTTTGGCCTCTTCGATGATTCGGATGTGCTCTTTTAAGCTCTCTTTATCTGCATAAGCTGTGCCATAAATTCTAGTTAGCATCTCACGGCTCTCATCGCCTCCAAGATAAGCCCCAGCCACGCGTGTAAGCTTGAAAAATTTTAAAAATTTAGTATTTGGCACATGTGGTCCGCGGCAAAGGTCTTCAAAATCACCTTGCGCGTAGCTGCTCACTTCGCCATCTGGAATTCTTTTTAAGACCTCTTGTTTTAGGTCGTCGTCTTTAAATTTATCGCTCATATTAGCTTTGGTTGAGCAAGTTTTGATGATATCAATTTTCTTCTCAGCAAGCTCTTTCATTTTTTCTTCGATCGCAGCTAGATCGCTCTCGCCTAGCTTCGTACCCTCATCATCAACTCTAAAATCATAATAAAATCCATCTTCTACGTTTGGTCCGACAAAGAATTTCGCCTTTGGATAGAGTGATTTGATAGCTTGTGCCATTAGGTGCGCACAGGAGTGTCTGATAACGTGTAGTGCCTCTTTTGAGTTGTCAAAATAGATAGGCTCAGCACTATTCTCACGCCCTGCGATACTTTGGGTATCGACTATTTCGCCATTTAGTTTGTATGCGATGATATCGCTCATTGTTTTTCCTTATATCAAATTGTCTTTTTTACGATAAAAGAACGATTAAGGATTTTATCAAAATGGGCTTTAAGCTAAACTTAATATTTGCTAAGCAAATTTTTATAAATTCTTTTTAAATCCACAAGCTTTGATCTATAAATTTATTTATAAAATATATATATTTATATTTAAATATGTAAATCCCTAAATTTAAAGCTTTTTATTTATATAATTTATTATATTTTAAGATTATGCCTGATAATATTTGTTCTTGAAATGAATTTAGCAATTTCTCGTCTTTGCATTATTTAAATTCATTTTTCTCCCGACAATATTTAGTGCTAGGAAGTGGTTAGCCTAGCACTTTTTCATTCTGCAAAATTTATTAGCGTTGGTCGCACTATCTTTGTATAATCTTTTGTATTTAAAATGATCGATCTATCAAGTAGTCCAGCATTAAATGCGATCTCATCGTTTCTTTGTAGCAACCTTTCATCAACTACGATGTGTAAATTTTTATGAAAGCTAAATGGTGGCACTGAACCAAAAACACAATCTGCCAATGCCAAAACTTCATCTGGACTAGCTAGGCTTGCTCTTTTGCCGTCAAATTTTTGTGTCAAGCTATCAAGATTTGCTTGCATATCGGCTGGCAAAATAGCCAAAATATAAGCTTTACCAGCCTTCATCGCTGGCTTTTCATCGCTTAGCAAATAATCATTTAGCACATTTTCATCTTTAAAAATTTGCCTAAATTTCTCCTCATCCACCCCTTTAATAGAGCAAACCAGAGCCTTTGCGCCTTGACTCATCTTTGTTCCCCTAAGTTTTGCTACCTCTTCTGAAGTGGTCGCACTCTCATGATTTAGGACTTTAAATTTGGCTTCATTCTTACTAAGAAGCTCATAGATCTTATTAAAAATTTGCTCAGACACAGCTCTTTCCTTTGTATAAATTTTAGTTAAAATTATACCGCTAAAACCAAAAAAGGGCAGGAAAATGCAAATAAATTTAGACGATGTAAAGATCGAGCCAAGCTGGAAAGAGGTGCTAAAAGATGAGCTTTTGAGTGAAAATTTCGCTCGCATTAAAGAAAATTTCTTAAAAGCAAAGAGTGCTGGCGTCGTCTATCCACCAAGTGTGCTTATATTTAATGCATTTAATCTAACGCCTTTTCACTCTGTCAAAGTCGTCATCCTAGGCCAAGATCCATACCACGGTGCAAATCAAGCCATGGGGCTAAGCTTTTCGGTACCAAATGGCGTAAAAGTCCCGCCAAGTCTTGTGAATATATATAAAGAAATTTACGCTGATCTTGGCATAAAAGAGCCAAATAGCGGCGATCTCACAAAGTGGGCAAAGCAAGGCGTGCTACTACTAAACTCAACTTTAAGCGTTAGCGCTGGAGTGGCAAATTCTCATGCAAGCTTTGGCTGGCAGGGCTTTACTGACGCTGTAATAAAAAAAGTTAGCCAAAATTTACAAAAAGTAGTTTTTATGCTTTGGGGCAATCCAGCTAGAGCCAAAGCACCGCTCATTGACGCCAGCAAGCACCTCATCTTAGAGGCAGCACATCCAAGCCCACTGGCTCGTGGCGCATTTTTTGGCTGCCGACACTTTTCAAAGGCAAATATCTATCTAGCAAACCATGGCAAAACGCCAATAGACTGGGATCTAAACGTAAAAATTTGATCTATTTTTTTAGATCATTTAAAAGTTTGTTTGTCTCTTCAAGCTTTCTTTTGCAAAATTTCTCATCTTTGTTTTGCAAAATTATGGCTTCTTGGCCGCTTTGTCTTTGTTTAAACTCATCAAATTTAAGCTCAAAAAGCCTTAACGCCTTTTCATCATTTGCGAGTCGCTTGCTCTCTTTGGCATAAAGCTCGTCAAGATAGAGCCTACTTTGCTTGATATATTCATTGCAAACATCGTTTGCATGGACTAAATTTACGCCAAGTAAAATGGCAAAAATAGCTATTTTTTTCATGTTTTTCCTTGAAATTTTTGCGTTATACTAGCCTTTAAGCACTTAAATTTTAAAATGCTCTTTCAAAAAAAGGATAAAAAATGAGACGAAAAGATAGAGAGCTAAGCCGCGAAGATGGCCTAAAAATCATAGATGAATGCGAATATGCAGTAATTTCATGCGTGGATGATGAGGGAGAAATTTTTAGCGTACCGATCTCGCCTGTTAGAGTTGGTGAAAGCATTTTTATACACGGAGCTACCGCTGGCTGTAAGGCAAAACTACTTCAAGATGGACGAAAAGTGGAGTTTGTTTGTGTAAGCTTTAATAAAGTCCCGCATCTAAATGATAGCGAGCTAGAGGCGATAAAAGACGACGGCAAGGCACTTGGTGGCAAGGTTTTTACGACTGAATATAAAAGTGCCATCACAAAAACAAGAGCTTACGAAGTGAAAGATGAAGCCAAAAGATATGAAATTTTAAAAATTCTCAGCCAGAAATACACCGCCTATGCGATGAGCACCTTTGACGTAGCGGCCGAGTATGGGCTAAAAAACATGAAAATTTACGAGCTAAAGATAGAGAGCCTTAGCGCAAAGGCCAAAATTTTGCCAAAACCAGCAAAGTAAAGGAGTAAATTTGAACTCACTTGCACTGATGTTTAGGCCAAAAAATTTGGATGAAATTTGCGGTCAAAAGGCGGTTAAAGCGGCATTTTTAAAATTTATAGCCACAAGCAAGTTACCGCACTCTATATTTTACGGTCCAGCAGGCTGTGGCAAGACGAGCTTTGCAAGAGCAGTAGCAAGTGGGGCAAACTACGACTTTTACGAGTTTGATGGCGGAAATTTAAAAATAGATGACTTTCGCAAAATTTTAAAAAACTACGAAAACGCCCTAAACAAGCCACTCTTTTTCATAGACGAGATCCACCGCCTAAGCAAAACCCAACAAGAAGCACTGCTAATTCCCATGGAAAACTACAAGGCCCTAGTTATCGGCGCTAGCACCGAAAATCCCTTTTTCACGCTAAGCTCAGGTATCAGAAGCCGCTCGATGCTCTTTGAGTTTAGACCGCTTAGCAGTAGCGATTTTGAGGAGCTTCTTGACAATATAAGAGAGCAAATTTCATTTAGCATAGACGAGGAGGCAAAGGAATATCTTTTTAAAAGTAGTGGCGGCGACGCAAGAGCCATGCTAAATTTACTAGAATTTGCCGTCACACTTGATGAAAATGTGAGCTTAGAAAATTTAAAAATACTTCGCCAAAACGCCCTAAAAGAGGGGGCAAAAGAGGATGACACGCACTACGAGCTAGCAAGCGCTTTTATAAAAAGTATGCGTGGAAGCGACGAAAACGCCGTTATCTACTATCTCGCAAGGCTCATAGACTCTGGCGAGAGTGCGGACTTCATCGCTAGAAGGATGGCGATATTTGCCAGCGAAGACATCGGCAACGCAAACCCAAATGCGCTAAATTTAGCCGCAAGTACGCTAAGCGCGGTAAAAGAGATAGGCTTTCCAGAGGCTAGGATCATACTGGCTCAGTGTGCTATCTATCTAGCTAGCTCGCCAAAGTCAAACTCCAGCTACAACGCGATAAATGCCGCTCTAAGATACGTGCAAAGCGAAGAAATTTTAAAGATCCCGCCATATCTAAAAAATCACACAAAAGAGAGCAAAGACTACCTTTATCCGCATGATTTTGGCGGCTGGGTCGAGCAAAAATATTTAGAAAAACCGCTCGTTTTTTACAAAAGCAAGGGCATAGGCTTTGAAAAAACGCTAAATGAGTGGCTAGAGAAAATAAAATCCAAGGGCTAAATTTTGGGCTTTACTCTGTCGGATTTATGGAGCAAATTTTAAAAGAAATGTAAATAAACTAGCAAAATTTAGCGTACATCGCAAATTTAAAGATAGAATACGTGCCTTGGGATAGATTAACGACGGCTTATGGCAGAGCAAGCAGCTTTCCAGAAATTTTTAAACAGCTTTGAGCGGCGATTTGCGAGAAAAATTTGACGCAAAGATTGACTACCGGCAAGTCAAATAGCGGACAAAATATGGCAAATCCAGCAAATAACAATGAAGCAAAATTTAACGCCAAAGCCTTTTAAACGCCTTTGATAAAATTTTCAACAAAACCAATAGCCAAATACGTTTTGCCAAGTTATATCCGTACAAGAAAGATTGCAAATTTATCGTAAAAGCCTTCTAAAAAACGCAAAAACCTAATTTTAAAATCCAAAAATCAAGAAATAATTTTAGCCATTCTAAACCTTCATTGTGAAATAAATTTAGAAATTATCAATCAAAAAACGCCTTAGAGCGTAAAAATATTGGTCGTAAAATCTTGCTAGTAAAAGCAAGTTCACCGCGAGTAAGCCGAAAACTAGCATGAAATTTTAAGCCAAGCTAAAAAATTTTTCTTATTTATTCTAATTTTATATTTTTTTAAATATACTCGCTCTCTAAACTACACCAATGAAAGTCAAGAAAATGCCTACAAATTTTGCTGAAATTTTAAATAATTGTGTTGAAAGTATAAATTCATTTCTTTGGGGTCCATACTTCCTTATTACCCTACTTTGCGGCACTGGACTATTTTTTACTATTAGGCTTGGGTTTGTTCAAATTTTTAAGTTTAAAATGGGCCTAAGAGAGCTTTTTGGAAATTTTTCACTTCACGGCGAAGCTGCTGGCAAGGCTGGCATGAGCCAGTTTCAAGCAGTTGCAACCGCAATCGCCGCACAAGTTGGCACTGGCAATCTAGTAGGTGCGACAACGGCTCTTATCATGGGCGGTCCTGGAGCAATATTTTGGATGTGGTGCGCTGCATTTTTAGGTATGGCTACAAATTTTGCTGAAATTTGCCTAGCTCAAATTTACCGTACAAAAGACGATAGCGGGCACACGATAGGCGGCCCGGCATTTTATATAAGTCGTGGATTAAAGGGGAAATGGGCAAAAATTTTAGCTGGATTTTTTGCTATCGCTATCATTATCGCACTTGGCTTTATCGGCAACATGGTGCAAGCAAACTCGATCTCAGACGGCTTTAAAGGTGCCTTTGGTATACCTCAGTGGATAACTGGAGCTTTTTTAGCAATCATCTGCGCAGTCATCTTTATAGGTGGCGTAAAGGCGATCGCAAGAGTGGCTGAAAAGATCGTGCCTTTGATGGCTTTACTTTATGTAGGTGTTGGACTAATCATTATCGCTTTAAATTTTCACGAAATCCCAGATGCAGTTTTGCTTATCTACAAAGCAGCGTTTGATCCTTCAGCTGCGTGGGGTGGAGCTACTGGAGCTAGCATAGCAGCTGCGATGAGATACGGCATAGCAAGAGGGCTTTTTAGCAATGAAGCTGGCATGGGCTCAACTCCACACGCACACGCTGCAGCTAATGTCAAACACCCGGTAGATCAAGCAGTACTTGGTATAATGAGCGTATTTGTAGATACTTTTATCGTTTTAAATATCACCGTTTTTGTAGTGCTTACTGCAAATGTTATCAGCTTTGAAAACGGCAAGGCGGTCTTTACAGGCATAACCTTAGTGCAAGAGGCCTTCTCATCGCATATCTTTGGTAAGGTTGGCGGATATAGTTTTGTAGCTGTTTGCCTATTTTTCTTTGCATTTACAACGATTCTTGGATGGTACTATTTTGCCGAGATCAACGTAAGATACCTTCTTGGGGCAAAAGCGGTCAGAGCTTTTCAGATTTTAGTAGTCGTTTTTGTATTTTTGGGAAGCTTGCAAAAGGTTGATTTTGTATGGAGTCTAGCAGATATGTTTAATGGCTTGATGGTTGTGCCAAATTTAATTGCCATAATCATTTTAAGCCCTATCGTGGCGAAGCTTTTAAAAGATCACGATGCTGGCAAAGAGTATGATGTGAAAGATTATTTGAAATAAATCTTTACCACATCTTTAGAAAATTTACTAATAATTAATTTTTAAATCTCTTGTTTGGGATGTTTTGTTAGAAGTGGTGGCCCCGAATGGACTCGAACCATCGACCACTACCATGTCAAGGTAGTGCTCTACCAACTGAGCTACGGGACCAAAGATTTGGGATTATATTTTATTTTCTATTTTATTTAGCTTAATTTTTTAGTAATTAAATTTATTTATAAGTAGCAAATTTGATGGATAAATTTAGAATTAGCTAACGCTTGCTTCGCAGTTATCGGTAAAGATGAAAACTACCCAGTCAATATCGGCAACTCATACGTCGTCATAAAAACTCCTTGATAGCGATAAAAAGCTAAAATGCGTAAGCTGCCACTATGATGCAGGACATAACACTGGGCTTTAGAAATTACCTTGAATGCTAAAAGCTGATATATAAAAATTTATTAGAAGAAGATACTAGAGCAAAAGATCGATACTAAGAAAAAATTCTTCAAGTATGAGTTTAAACTTACAAAAGAGGAAGAGGAATTTTTAAAACAAAAGGCCAATAAGAACAACATAAAAACTAGTTGGTGGACTTGTAGATTGATAAAAAAGGTCTCGCTACTCTCAAGTAACCTTGAGCAAAATGTTATCCTAAAATAGATCGCTTTACTACTAGGGTTTAGAATGATCCAGCTAAAAAGAGTTAACGAGGTTATTGACATCTTTGAGAGTAGTAATAGATATGAAAAAATTAAAACTCGAACTAGTTAAATTTATAAGAAATAGTCAAAATATCTCCCTCATTATGTTTTTGCGCAGCAAAAACGCCCTGGTATTTTTAAGAGAATTAATACACTAGAGAATTTTAGATCAACACAAAAACAAGAACGCATAAGATCACTCGTGAGAGATAAGAGCAAAAATTTCTACTATCTATCTAAAACATGCAAGACACTGGATATAAGATATAGCGGGACTTTAAGCCAGTTAAACTTTAACAGCTCTTAATAGATCAAAACACCTCTCTCATCTTATGCGTTAGCTCTAGGCTCGCTTCTATCTCAGCTCTTTTTGCCATTACGCTCTCTATATTGACACCAATATTTATGCCAAGCTTTTTAGCAAATTCATAAAGCTCTGAGAAATTTTCAAGGCAAATTTGTGATGCCGTGGCTAAAAAATCATCACTTTCAAGCATCCTTTTCTCGCTCTTTTCATCAACGCTTATGCCAAGCCACTTGATGAACTCTAGTGTTTTTGGCGTGCCACAAGTCGTAAAGGTTAAGATAATAGGCAAATTTAGCCCGCTTTTTGCCACGCTTGTTAGTAAATTTTTAGCCAAATTTATATCAAAAACCGCCTGCGAGATGAAAAATTTTGCCCCCATTTTTGCCTTTTGGCTCATCCTTTGCTCTTCATCGCCCTTTTTTGCGTGCCTCTCAGCTATGCAAACACCGCCAACTACAAGATCTTTAAACTCATCTCTAGCGATCTCATAAGCACGCTCTAGGCTCATTTTAGACTCTACCTTGCCAGAAGCAACGCCGACAAAGACATTTATATCGCTACTACTTTTGGCTAAATTTGCTCTAAATTCGCTCTCATTATATTTGTTTGCGACTCTATAAAAGATGCTTGGTGTCTTTAAATTTAGGTATTTTGAGTAGTAAATTTCAGGGCCTAATGTATCGCTAAATTCAAAAGTTCGCTCGCTTTTTATACGGCTACTTTCGTCTTGGATCTCGTAAAGCACCAAGCCATCAGCCTGCACGTCTGTGATCCTCTTATCCCATTTTGCAGCGATCTCTTTAAGCTTTGCCTCGTCAAATTCAGCCTTTGGAGGCGTTAGGCCATAAAGCACTATGCCACTTTCATTGTTTATGATCTTATCTTTTAACATTTTCTAACTTTTTTTGAAATTTAAACGGAGTTTAGCGCCTAGGCTAGCTAGACGCTAAAATTTGTATTATAGACCTCTTACGATTTTGACGGCCTCTACCATGTTTTTAAGGCTTGGCTCGACCTCTTCCCATTTTCTGGTTTTTAGGCCACAATCTGGGTTGATCCAGAGCTGCTCTTTTGGCAAGACTTCAAGCAGAGCTTTGATCTGAGCGACGATCTCCTCGACACTTGGCACGCGTGGGCTGTGGATGTCGTAAACGCCAGGTCCGACCTCTTGTTTGTAGCCAACGGCTTTGAAAATTTTAAGTAGCTCGTTACCACTTCTTGCGGTCTCGATACTGATAACATCAGCATCCATAGCTTCGATAGTCTTAATAATATCGTTAAATTCAGAGTAGCACATATGCGTGTGGATCTGAGTTTTTGCCTCAGCTGAGCTTACTGAAAGCTTAAAGCAATCAACCGCAAATTTCTCATAAGCTGGGATATTTTCAGCTCTTAGCGGATAGCCCTCTTTAAACGCCGCCTCATCTACTTGGATCACTCTGATGCCAGCATCTTGAAGGTCTGCGATCTCGTCGTAGATGCAAAGTGCAAGCTGTTTTGCCACCTCGCTTCTTGGAAGATCGTCACGCACAAAGCTCCAGTTTAGCATAGTCACAGGACCTGTTAGCATGCCCTTCATCACGTGCTTTGTGATACTTTGAGCGTATTTCATCCACTTAACAGTCATCGGCTCTGGGCGGCTTACGTCACCAAAGAGAAGTGGTGGCTTGACGCAGCGGCTGCCGTAGCTTTGTACCCAGCCATTTTGGCTAAATGCATATCCGCTAATCTGCTCGCCAAAGTACTCGACCATGTCGTTTCTCTCTGGCTCGCCGTGTACTAGCACGTCTAGGCCGATATCTTCTTGGAATTTCACGCAGTGATCGATATATTTTTTGATGCCTGCTTCATAAGCAGCCGCGTCGATCTCGCCTTTTTTGAAATTTTGGCGAAGTACGCGAAGATCAACTGTTTGAGGGAAGCTGCCTATCGTTGTTGTTGGCAAGATGCCGTATTTTAGCGTCTCACGTTGAATTTTGATACGATCTTCAAATTTCTCATCACGCTCAAATTTGCTTAAATTTTTAACGCGGTTTTGAACACTTTCAGAGTGGATGAGCTTTGAAGTAGCACGAGTTTTAACAGCATTTTTGTTCTCTTCGTAAATTTTTGCCTCAGCCTCATCAAGCTTCTCACCATTTGCTAGTTTTGTAATGATCTTGATCTCGTCAAGCTTCTCAACCGCAAAGCTTAGCCAGCTTTTGATCTCAGGGTTTAAATTTTCTTCATATTTTAGAGTGTATGGCACGTGAAGAAGTGAGCATGAAGTGCCGATGTAAAAGTCTTTTCCGCCTATTTTCTCTGAAATTTCACGAACAAGTTTTACTTTTTCATCGATGTTGCTTTTCCAGATATTTCTGCCGTCGATCACGCCAGCAAATAGCGTCAAATGGCTGTTTTTGATAGTCTCAAGTGCTTCGAAATTTCTCTTGCCGTGGATGAAGTCAAGTGCGATGCCGTAAATTTTAGTTTTAGCCACTTCGCTAACTGCCTTGATCGCATGCTCAAAATATGTCGCAAACACGATCTTGATGTTGCTAGCAACGCCTGTTAGCTCGTTATAAACCTTTGTGATAAGCGGCAAAAGGTCGCTTTCATTTTTGTCAGTTACAAAGATCGGCTCGTCAAACTGCACTAAAATTTCATCATCAAGCTTAGAAATTTGCTCAAGTAGTTTTTTGTACTCGCCTACAAGCGCGTCAAGGTGCTTAAATGGGCAGCTGCCGTCAGTCGTCTTTGAAAGGGCTAAAAATGTGATAGGGCCGATCAAATTTACCTTGCCTTTTACGCCGTTAGCCTTCGCCTCTTTGTATTCATTTAAAATTTTGTCCGCTTTTAGGCTAAATTTGCTCTCGCTGCTAAGCTCTGGCACGATGTAGTGGTAGTTTGTGTTAAACCACTTTGTCATCTCCATCGCAACGCCATTTTTGTTGCCTCTTGAGCAAGCAAAATATTGCTCCGAACCGCTTAAATTTGCAAATCTTGGAGGCGTAGCGCCAAAAGCGATGATGTTATCAAGCATTAGGTCGTAAAATGAAAAATCATTAACGCTAATGGCCGAAATGCCAGCGTCTTGTTGATATTTCCAGTGTCTTTGGCGAAGCGTCTTTGCAGTCTCTTGCAAATTCTCTTCACTAAAGCCCTCTTTGCCAGCCCAAAAGCCCTCTAATGCGCGCTTTAACTCTCTTTTCTCTCCGATTCTTGGAAAACCTAAAACATAACTTTTTATCATTTTTATCCTTTTTAAATTTCTTTTTAAATTAAAACTGTGCAGAGCACAGCAACCTTGAACGTGCAGTGGGTAGGTGGGGGTTTGGGGGCGGAAGGGGCGACGTTTTGCGTCGCAAGCTCGCAATTGCAAGCAGACCGTAAGTAGAAACCCCTTCTGCCACCAAAAGCCAAATTTTCACTATCACAGCTCAAACAATAAATTTAATCACCTCAAACACGGTGGATGACATCCGCTTCTTCTTAAACTAAAGTAAAATTTATAAAAAACCCTGCTAAAAAGGTCCTTGCCAAATTTCAGGCATTGCTTAGCTTTGCTATTAAAAATGCAGTTACAATGCAGCGGACCTGCTAGCAAAAATGGATTTATCTCAATGTGAAAAAATGTAAAATCATTTAAAAATTTGCGTGTTTTTTGAAAATCGCTGATATGTTTTTTGCCGAGATTAATGAGCTTTACGCATGGGACAAGGCATCAGCGTTTTTCCTTTGTAGTGAATTTTTATCGCATTATAAACGCTCTTTGCCAAATTTTTGTTTAAAGTTTGGGCGCTACTAAATTTCACGCCCAGAATTTTTAGTCTTTTTTGCCTTTATTTAGGGATTTTAGCTTAGCGTCCATATCAGCTGTAAGCATAGTAAAGACCTTGTTTGTAAGCTCCCCGGTTAGATCCTTAGCCTCTTGCATAGTCTTTTGGCTAAATTCATTTAAGAGTTTGTTTGCTTTTTTCTTATCTTTTTTGTAAAGTTTTACGTACTCATCTTCAAATTTAGCCTGTTTTACCGCCAACTCTTTTTCAAATTTAGCGTAGGCCTCTTTTACCACTGGCGAATACTTCTCATAGTCAGTCATCACAAGGGTTTGAAGCTTTCTATAAACCCAGTATATTGAGGTGTCATCAGCGTCGTATGAGCCATCTGAGTAGCCTTTTATAAAGCCATCAAGTCCCTCGTAATACGGCAAATAAACGCTAAGATCAGCCATGCCAAGAGCTACGTAAGTCACACGGCCGATCTCTTTTGGTAGCCATGGGCGCACCTGCATGACGTGAGACTCGTATGTTCTAAAGACACTTATAGCGCGGTAGACGTTTTTCTTATCTTCATCTTTGCTGGTGTAGTTATCAAACGGGGTGCCGTTGTAGTGGGCCCTCATCGCAGCTTTTAGATCTTCAACACTTAGTTTTTTCTCTGGTTTTAAAAATACTGGGAATTTCTGACCATCGGCGAAGTCTTGTTTTAAGCTTGGGTTAAACATGCTTTGCACCCAGCAAACGCGTGGGTAGTTGTAAGTCACATCTCTCTCATCATCCCTTGTATAAGCCTTTGTAAAGTTAAATTCGCTATCTTTTGCAGGGTCATAAGTCTTGTTATCGATCGCAAATTTAATGACGTCTTTTGCTCCCATGAAATTTGGATCATTCTCTTTATAGTTTTGAAGTCTGCCTTGGTTTGCAGTAACGAAATACTCATCTGGAGCGATCTTTGTAGCGATCCATTTGTGGCCTGTACCAGTCTCAAAGTACCAAAGCTCGTTTGCGTCGATAAATACTACGCCAAAGCCCTCTCCAGCGCCCTTAGTCTCCACTATCTCACCAAGAAGCTTAACGCCCTCTTTTGCACTCTTCATACGTGGCAAAAGCACGTCTGGGATGTCATCCTCGGTGATGCCACTCTCTTCGTTATATGGGTCGATCTTTAAAAGCTCATCTTTTGCATAGATGGTCTCGGTGCCACTTAGTCCAACGCCAGCTTCATTGTAGCCGACAGCTCCGTGAAGTTTTGTATGAGAGTTTGCGATGGTTGTGTATCTCATGCCATCTTTTGGAAGTGGATATGTAAAGTCATTTGCGCCGTCATGTGCCTTTGAGCTATGCATACCAATTTGATTCTTTTTTGCTGGATGGATCAAAAAGACTTGAGCTTTTATAGCCTTGCTATCTGCGCTCCTAGCGACCAGCATGGAGCCGTCATTTGAAGCTTTATCTCCTACTAAAATAGTAGTGCATGCCAAGCTACTTGTGCCCAAAATCGCACTCATAGCAACGATTGATGCAAGAATTTTACCTTTCATTTTTACTCCTTTAGTGAAATAAATTTCTTATATGTGATTATATGCCAAATTTAATAATTTAATTATAAATTTTAAATTTTTTTTAAGTTCAATGTAAATTTATTGCAAATTTTGTCTAAGTGAAATTTAAATTTTCTAAAGGATTTTTCGCTATAATCCAAAACTTACGCACTTGCGTATAAAATTTCAAAAAGGATTAGCATGCCAAAGATGAAAACCGTTCGCGGTGCTGCTAAGCGCTTTAAAGTAGGTAAAAATAAGATAAAAAGAGGCTCTGCTTTCAGAAGCCACATCTTAACAAAAAAACCTACTAAGCGTATGAGAGACCTTCGTGGCCCACACTACGTGGATAGCACAAACGTCTCAGCCGTTCGCAAAATGCTCGGCGTATAAAGCAGCGTAGATTTAAGTTTTTGACAAAAAAGTCATTCAAACTCCCCCAAATTTAGGGGCAAGACTCACTTTGTGAGCGCCAATTTGTAAAAGGATAAATATGGCAAGAGTAAAAACAGGCGTAGTTAGAAGAAGACGCCATAAGAAAGTTTTAAAGCTAGCACGTGGCTTTTTCAGTGCTAGACATAAACACTTTAGAAAAGCTAAAGAGCAACTAGAGAGAAGTTTAGTTTATGCATACCGCGACAGACGCCAGAAAAAACGCGATTTCAGACGTTTATGGATCGTTCGTATCAACGCAGCTTGCAGACTAAACGACATTAGCTATTCAAGATTTATCAACGGTTTAAACAAAGCTAACATAGAACTTGATAGAAAAATTTTAGCTGATCTAGCTATGAATGACGCGAAGGCATTTGCGGCACTTGCAAAACAAGCAAAAGATGCTTTGAAATAATACCTTTTCTCCGCTTCGGCGGAGATCTTCTTTTTTTTAATTTCTATTCAAAGTTTTTATTAAAATTTATTTTTCGAGATTTTAACTTAGTTATTTTGTATTCAAATTTTAAATTAAAGCCACTATAAAAATTTTACTTCATCAGCTAGGTGCAAATTTAGTAATATGAATTTGAAAAATTTGCTTACCATTACTAGCCAAACTAGCCAAGAGCAAGTATAAAACTCGCTTTAAAAGCTAAATTTCAATACTCGTATTAAAGCAGTGTTTCACCGCTCCGCTAAATAAAATTTTGCCGCTTTCTAGTCTAAGGCCAAGCTCTTCACCGCTTTTTGGATAGACTTTTAGGCTTTGTGGTGCGTTTAAATTTAAAGTAGCGCCGTAAAAGCAAGCCGCCATGCCAGTGCCACAAGCTAGCGTCTCGTCCTCTACGCCCCTTTCGTAGGTTCTAACCTTTAAAACTTCGCCCTCAAATTTGGCTAAATTTACATTTGCATTGTATTTTTGACGAAGCGCCCTGCACTCTTTGACGTCAAATTCCTCTAAATTTTGTGTGAAATTTACAAGGTGAGGCACGCCTGTATCGTAAAAATACCAAGTTTTGCCGTTTTCATTTAGCGGTTCGCTTAAAATTTTTGGACTTGTTAGCACGACCTCGACGCACTCCTCTTTCACGCTTGCCATCACCTCGCCACTGCCAGTTAGCAGAGCAAATTCGTTTGAACTTACAAGGCCGTTTAGATAGGCATATCTAGCAGCCGCACGCGAGCCGTTGCCACACATCGCAGCGTAGCTTCCATCGCTGTTGTAAAACTCCCATTTCACGCCCTTTTCGTAAGGCAAAAGCACGATGAGTCCATCAGCTCCCACGCCGTTTGTTCGGCTACAAATTTGCCTTGCTAGCTCGCTTCTATCTTTGTTCAAAAATGTATGAAATATGACAAAATCGTTGCCACTAGCGTTGTACTTTGAAACTTGCATTATTTTCCTTTAAAATTGCTCTACTTTTTGCCAAATTTATATAAACTCAGCCGCAAATTTGCCTTAGAAATTTCTCTAATTCCTGCTCTAAATTTTCTTTATCGCCACTGTTATCTATGATGAAATTTGCCTTTTTTCGCTTTTGCTCGATATCCATCTGAAGCTCCACTCTAGCTTTTGCTTCATTTAAGCTTAGCCCATTTCGGTTCATTAGGCGACTTAGCAAAAGCTCTTTTGGTGCGTAGATCACGGCTACATTTTTAAACTCAGCGTAGCGATCCTCTCTTTCAAAAAATAAAGGGATATCGACAAAATAAACCTGCCCCAAGCGCTCAAGCTTCGTAGCGCGAGATAGAATTTCTTCCTTTATCTTTGGATGCAAAATTTGCTCTAAAATTTTTAATTTTTTTAGATCATTAAAAACAATGGCACCAAGTTTTTGCCGATCGATCTTGCCAGCTTCGTCTAAAATTTGCTCTTTAAAAACTTCCACTATCTCACATTTACAAATTTCAAGCTGCTCATGAGCGATCACGTCCGCATCAATCACGCTAAAGCCTCGTTCTTTTAGTAAATTTATAGCCGTACTTTTACCGCTAGCAATAGAGCCTGTAATGACATAAGCGTTTGGAAATTTCTGCAAACTCACTCCATTTTTGAAAATTGATGACAATTTTAGCAACTTTTGGCTAAAGTTTTAGAAAATTACAAAAAAGGGCAAAGATGATAAGCTATAAAGATGCTGGAGTGGATATAGATGCTGGAAATAGCTTTGTTGAGGCGATAAAGCCTTTCGTAAAATCTACACAAACACCAAACGTTATAGGTGGCATTGGGTCATTTTCAGGAGCGGTCAGACTACCAAGCGGATATAAAAATCCAGCTATTTTGGGAGCGACTGATGGCGTTGGCACAAAGCTTCGCCTAGCTATCGACGCTAAGAAATTTGACGGCGTTGGCGAAGATCTAGTCGCAATGTGCGTAAATGACCTCATCTGCAACTTCGCCACACCGCTCTTTTTCCTAGACTACTACGCGACTGCAAAGCTTGAGATAGAGAGCGCCAAAGAGGTAGTAAAAAGCATCGCAAATGGTTGCAAAAAGGCTCAGTGCGCGCTGATCGGCGGTGAGACAGCCGAGATGCCATCGATGTATGAAAAAGGCGACTTTGACCTTGCTGGATTTGCCGTTGGTATTGCCGAGGCTGATGAGATCGACAGAAGCAAATTTGTAAAATCTGGTGACGTTTTAGTCGCGCTTCCAAGTAGTGGTCTACACTCAAATGGCTTCTCTCTTGCAAGAAAAGTGGTAAGCGAGCTTGGACTAAAATTTGATGAAAAAGTAGGCGATAAAAAGCTCATCGACGTACTTCTTGAGCCAACTAGAATTTACGTGAGCGACTTTTTAAGATTAAAAGATAAGATTACGGCAATGGCGCATATAACAGGTGGTGGCATAGTTGAAAACTTGCCTCGCGTCTTCCCTGCTGGACTTGGTGCAAAAGTACAAAAAAGCGTTATAAAAACGCCTGAAATTTTTAAAATCATCGCTCAAAAAGTAGAAGATAGCGAGATGATGAGAGCCTTTAACATGGGCGTTGGCATGATATTGGTTGTACCAAAAGAAAATGTTGATGCTGTCCTAGCAAATAGCGATGGCTACGTGATCGGTGAAGTAGTAAATGGTAAAGGCGTAGAGCTAGTTTAATGCAAGAAAATAGCAAAAAACGCTTGCTAAGGACCGAAAATAAGAGTTTTTTTGATCTTAGCATTTATGAGTATATAGGCTGTTTTGGTGTACTAGAAAGCGATATCAAAAAACTTGATCTCTATAGTCACTGGTGCAAGGTCTCACGTGCCTCTACTATGCTCTGCGTCACGCATGATAGCGGCGAGAGCGACAACCTAGTCTATCTATATGACTGGGAGAAATTTAGCCGTATCTACATAAATACAGGAAATTGACTTGGCAAAGCAAAAGGCAAAAATCGCACCTATTTGGGCTAGAGCAAAGGCCTTCGTTATCGATCTTTTTATCATCGGTATGCCGATATTTTATGCGACAACATATCTTGTGCTTGATGGCAAAGAGGCATTTTTGCATAACCAAATTGCTATTTTTAGTGCAAATAGCTTGATCTCACTTATAATGTGCCTTTTTTTTAGCATAAAAGCACAAACTCCAGGCTACAAAGCACAAGAAATTTATCTAATAAACCTAAAAACCGGTAGAAAACTAAGCTTTTTTCACACCATCTTGCGCCAAATTTGCTTTGCCTTTGCTGGCTTTAGCATACTTGGACTTTGCCTTTGTTTTTTTAGAAAAGACAAACTAAATCTGCACGACATCATCACTCAATCAGCTGCCGTGCAAAGATCAGAGGGATAAATTTTACTTCGCTCCATGCCAAAGTAGGCGATTTTTGCCAAGTTTTGTATCGATGCTCTCTTTTATGATAGAGCAAATATACTCTTTTGAAAGTTGTATAGACTCCTCTAAGCTCTTGCCCTTTGCTAAAAAGCAAGCAAGTGCAGTTGAGAAACTACAACCGGTTCCACTCATTACAAGCGGATTAACAAGTGGAGTTTTAAAATTTCTTAGTGAGCCATCTTTTTTATAAAGTGTGTCTATACTACTATCTTCGCTGATATGTTTCTTTACGATAACATCACAAGGCAAATCTTTATAATCATCACCAAAAAGCACATTTGCCTCATCTAAATTTGGAGTAGTTACCGTTGCTAAGCTCATTAGCTCTTTTAGTTTTGCCACCGCACTATCTTTTATAAGCTTGTGTCCGCTTTTTGAGACACAAACTGGATCAAGCACTACTTTGGTGTTTTGAGTTAGTAAAAACTCACGCACCACCTCCATGATCTCCTCACTAAATAACATGCCTATCTTAATCGCATCAAAGCTAAATTCTTCCGCAAGCGTATTTAGCTGATCTTTGACAAAACTAGGCTCTAAGCAAACTACACTCTTTACAGCGTCCGTAGTCTCAGCGACCAAAGAAGTTACCGCTGTTGCACTATAACAATTAAGCCTAGCACATGTTTTTATATCTGCTTGAAGCCCAGCTGTGCCACTATTGCAAGAGCCTGCGATGATTAGAATTTTTTTCATCGTTTTCCTTTGAAATTTTTGGCTTATTATAGAGGATATTAGATAAATTTGAGTTTTCTAAAACAGAAGAAATTTGAGCAAAAAGCTCAAATTTATGAAAGTTTATTTAAGTCGTTATCGATATCTATATATATCGTAGTTGCATTAAGATTTGTATGCTCAAAGCTAGGATCTATCTGCTTATCGCTCTCTTTATGTTCGTTTATTTTAGTCAAAAGATCATCTTCTCTTAATCCATGCTCATTTGCTAAATTTGGATCTATTTCATTAAAACTAATATTTACGCTAGCCTCATCACTTAGCTCTTCTTGCTCTAAATTGGTTGCGCTAAGGATATCATCTACTTTTTCATTTATATGATCTAAAATAGATACATAATCATTGCCAAGAAGTGCTTTAAACAATGCGTCAGTATCTATGCTAGACTCACCAATATCATCGCTTACTACGCTACTATCTAGCCAAAGAGTATCGTATCCGTTTATTGATATATCTTGTCCATCATTCGCAGTGATTGTAATACTTGAGCTTTCACTCTCGCCCTTTATAGCCTCTCCGATATATACTTTATCATTTACGTCTAAAACTCTTACATGATCATTTTGGTCTATCGCTATAACATCAGATGAAACGCTTTTAACTATACCAGCTACTGCTGCCATCTTTATTCCTTATTTTTACTTGTCGGTATTTTAGTATATTTAATTACTTTTGTATATTGTACTATGGTACAAGGTGGCGATAATTCCAAATCATTCAGATTTTGTGATTAAAATATATCCACTCTCACTGATATTTTTAAATTTCACACCAAGCTCACGCTTTAGACGAAGTATTACATTTTGGATAGCTGCCTTGCTAACATCGCTTTCATAGACAAATTCTTCTATCATCTCATAAGTAACTAGCTTATTTAGATTATAAGCAAAGAGCCAAAATATCTTATTTTGTAAAAAGCTAAGATAAATTTCAATGCCGTTTTTATAAATTTTCTCTCTTTTTAAATTTATACTCACCTCATCGCTTAAATAAACTAGCTTTTCATCTCGTTCAAAACTTAAACTAATAAGCATTGCTCTAAGATCCTTCATATCAATAGGCTTTTTTAAAAAGAGCATCGCCCCTTCCTCCATGCTTTTTATCAAATTTTCATCGCTATCATAAGAGGTAAAGACGATAAATTTTTGGTGCGGCTTTGTACGTTTCATCTCATTCATCATCTCAAAGCCATTAAGCACTGGCATGTGAATATCGCTCATCACAATATCAAAACCTTGCTTTTTAAATTTCTCCACGCCATCTTGTCCATTGCAAGCACCAATTACCTGTTCGCAATAAGGTTTAAGTCCGCTAATAATAAGCTCTCTTGCCATATTGTCATCTTCGACTACCAAGACGGATGTCTTTTTTAAAATTTCTAAGACTTCTTGCATTTTAGTCCTTTAAATTTATATCAAAACTTAGTTCAAATACCGTTGGCCTTACGTTATTTACGAGTCTTACGTCACCATTTAGCTTTTCCTGCGCTAGCTTTTTAGCAAAATAAAGTCCTATGCCATTTCCTTGCTTTTTGGTGGTATTTAGCCAAGTAAAAATTTTCTCACTCATTTGCTCGCTTACGCCATTTCCATTGTCATAAACTCCGATGTAGCACTTATCTTCAAAGCTTCTAAATTTTATTTCGATGATACGTTTTAGTGGCTCATCTTTGTAGCTTTCGACAAGTGAGTCTTTTGCGTTATGTATTAGGATTAGTAAAATTTGTTGGATTATATTTTCTATCTGACAAACTTTTTGTTCATTAAAACCACTAAATTTTACACTAACATTTGCACGGCTTAGCTCTGTGTGCATGAGAGTTATTAGATTTTTAACGCTTGTTTGTACCTCAAATTCGCTCACGTTTTCAGCGCTTTTGTAAAAATTTCTAAAAATTTCAATAGTACTTGAAAGAAGTTTGACCGAGCTTTGCCCTTTTTTAAGTAAATTTATTAGTTCCTCATCGCTTAATTTACCTTCTTTTTTTAACATTATGCACGAGCTTAGCATTAGTTTTAGCGAATTTACTGGCTGAATGAATTGATGATTGATACCACTTATTAGCTCGCCAGCCTCACTCATTTTGGCTCTATGAGTTAGCAATGTCTCATACTCATCTTGTATCTTTTTTATCTTGTTATACATAAAATTATGAAGAATATTTGCTAAAAATGTAAGCGCAACGAAGGCAAAGAGCAAGCTTAGAGCATTTTTTAAAGCTTCTTTTGTTAAAGCTGAAATTTCCTCTTCATTATTTGTGCCAGCTCCTATAAACCAATTTATCGTTGGTATCTCAGCTACTTGGATTAAATTTTGTCCTATTTTTAAGCTTGTAATGTCTTCATCTTTTAAAAACAACTCTTTAAATTTCTCCTCGATCTCTTTTTTTAAAGCAAGATCAGGTATCGATGTTAAAATTTCACCGCTATGAGTCACTAAAAATGAGTAAGAATTTGGCGCAAGGCTAAAATTTTTAATGCTGTTAAAGATATTTTCTATACGCACGACGCCACAAAGTGCTGCTTTAAATTCCGCTTGTTTTGTGACTGGAACGCATAAATTTAGAGTTGAGCCTTTTAAAATTTTATGTTTTTGCATGAAATTTACGCTTGGGGCATTTGTATTTTTTGTCTCCACATACCAGATAAGCCCTGCTCTTTCACTTTTTGGCATAACTTCTTCTAAAATTTTCTCTCCATCTACAAAAATTTCTCCATCATCCCTTAAAAGCTGCATTAGATCAAATTCTTTTGCGTTTTGTTTAAAGAGCTTTATAAAGCTAGCTATCTTTTCATCGTCATCTACAATGTCTGCATTTTGTATAAATTTTGACGCACGAATGAGTGAATTTATACGCTCATCAAGCCAAATTTGAAAGTTATTTACGATATTTTTGCTAACTGCTATGTTATTTTTATCAGATAGCTCTATGATTTTCTCTTTTGCATTGCTGTAAATATTTAGCCCAAGAAGTATTACAAAAAGGCTAGCAAGCAAGATGATGGCATAGATTTTAATATTTTGTGATTTTAAATTAATACCCATACTCGCAGTATATCCTAAGTTAGCCCAAATTTGGGCTAACTAAATTCATTTTAAAAAGGATAAAAGCTTTGAAACGAGCATAAGTGCAAGCACTACAAAACAAACACCAAATCCGAGCAGCGTACAATCAGCCATCGACATAAATTTAGATGATGGCACAAGATACCAGCCGTCCGCATAAAGATCAACTATGCTCTTTTGCAAATCACTTAGCACCACGCCATCAGGCACCATAGGGCTGTCATATCCGCAGTCTCCCGTTGGCATAAACCAGTCAGGCGCCCACTTTTCAAGCGGCAAGCCAAATGGATAGTGTGGCTCAGTAGAGCAGCCCTGTACGCCAAAAGGATCATCACCATGCACTGCATCATGGATTTTAGCTAGCTTTACGCTATACATTATGCCCTGCACCGCTCCCCAAAAGGCAAAAACGTAGCCAATTAGAGCAAATAGTAAATTTTTAGGATTTATCATAGCGATCACGCCGCCAAGTGCCATACATAAAAATGCAAAACGTATATAGACGCACTGCTCGCAAGGAGGCATATAGGCGTAGTTTTGAAAGAGCGAGTGTGCGATAACGACAAGTGCGACGCTCACAAAGACTAAGATCGCCCAAGAGGTGCGTGAGTCTTGAAATTTAGCCATTTTTTTAAAAAAGCTCATGTGATGCCTTATTTTTTAAGAAGCTCTTCGATGAGTGCTGCCATGCCGTCAAGCGAGCTGATTGATTTTGTCATGATGAGATATTTGCCATTTACGACAAATGCTGGCACACCTTGAATTTTAGCCACGTCATAGCTCTCATCCCACTTTTTAAGTAGCTCAGTCACTTTTGGATTAGCTAGCTCTTTTTCGTAGTCTGCTTTACTAACGCCAGCAGCCTCAAGTCCAGTCTTTAAAAAGCCCTCAGCGTCTTTGCCATCGCTCCAGCGCTCTTTTTTGTCGTGATAAGCCTTGTAGTAGGCAAATTTAGCCTTTTTAAATAGCGAATTTTCATCAAACAAGCTCACTCCCTTTGCCTCGTCCATAACGATAAGCACAGCAAAGACCTTGCTTGCAACCTCACCGTACTCGCCCTTTGTCTTTAGGTGAAATGGCTCGTATTTTAGTCCAGGGATTTTCTCAACTACCTTTGGAGTGACGCTCTTGTCGTATTTGTAGCAAAATGGGCAAGCGTAGCTAAAAATTTTAACTAGCGTATTTTGTCCCGCGCTTAGTGGCTTTTCAAGCTTGACGTAGTCCTCGCCCTCGCTAAATGCACTAGCACTGATCGCACCAGCAACTGCAACGGCAAAGATAGCCTTACTAAATTTAGATAGAAAACTCATAATATTCTCCTTTGGATGATTTATTTTGAGTTATTCTACAACCAAGCTCAACCGCACTTTTAACGCTAGAATAAATTTTGGCTGAAATTTATAAGATATCGCATTGATTAAAAATTTAATTTTTACTAGAACTTATCTCATTTATTGCTGATAATGCGTTTAAAGCACTTGGATAGCCTATAAATGGTATAAGTGTTGTAACAACGCTTATTAGTTTAGCTCTATCGTTGCCGATGCCAAAATTTGCAGCAATGTGCCCTAAAAGCTGTGGCTTTGCAAAGCCAAGAGTCGTGATATAGACAAATGTCAAAAGCTCCCTAAGCTCTAAGCTAAGCCCATCTCTTGCATAAAAATCGCCAAAGCAGTTTTGCGATAAAAACTCCATTATATGTTTTTGATCATTTGGCATTGATGCGATAAATTTATCAACCGCTGGAAAAAGTTTTCTTTGTATCTCAAGGCCTCGTTCTTCTCTGCCTTCTCTTGATTTTTTAGGCATATTCTCAGGCTCTATGTAGCGCTCATTAAAAATTTCATCAGCTAAAAATATATAATCTTCTACCTTACCAAGCCCAGCATAAGGCACTGCTTGATATAAAATTTCTCTTATCTCTTTTGCTGATATGCCCACATTTAAAGCGGCCCTAACGAAGCTTTTAAATGAGCTTTTTGCACCTTTACTCACGCAAAGAGAGGCGATGATAACCGAAAGTCTTGTTTTTTCATCAATATTTATCACTTCACTAATATCGCCTAAAAAATTTAAATAATCCTCTAAAAAGCTAGCATTGCTCTCTTCAAGCTCACTTTTTGATTCAAACCAAATTTCATAAATTTTCTTTGCATTGTAAGTTAGTGTCATAAGTTTTACTCCATTGTTTAGGGCTGATTATAAGTGCTAAAGCGTAAATGCTAGCTTAAGACCCAAAAAGACAAAAATTTTTAATATAAATTTAGATTTTAAGCCATTATAAAGTTTATCGTGATTTTTATGTTATAAGGTTTTATTACAATTACGAAGGACGCAATATTTTTTATTACTCCTTTTACCTATTTTAAGCCTTGGGCGTTCCAAGGCTTTTTCTAAATTTTATAAGCTTTATGAGTAGAGTTTATAAAATTTATCCAAAGGAGATGTTATGAAAAAGACTTTGAGTTGTGTTGCACTAGCCTCTGTGCTTTGCTCTAGCACTTTTGCGATAGGCGGTCCAAGTGGAGCTAAACTTGACTACGCTATAACAGGAGCTATCGGCGAAGTAGTGGTAAATCCATACGATACTGCTCCACTTACAGCAGTCATCAAAAATGGCGGCTACACACTAAGCAATGCAAAAGTAACCATCGTGCCAAAGCAAGGCGGTCAGGTGATAAGCTACAAAGTGGCTGATAAGCATCTTCGCACACATGGCGGCATCCCGGTTTTTGGAATGTATCCTGACTATCAAAATACCGTTGAGGTCGAGTACGACAAGAGCTACAAAGGCAAGACTGAACACATAAAAGAGAGCTATAAAATTTACGCTCCAGCCATCTACCTAGAAAGCGCTGGCACACCAAATCAAAAAGGCGCACTATTTGATAAGATCGAGGTTACTAAGCCTGCGAGTGCTAAATTTGCAAACCGCCTCTACTACGTAAATAACTTCGTAAATAAAACTGGCAAAGGTACAAAAGTCGTTTGGAACAACCCAGCTGGCGGTGCGATCGAGTGGAACTACAGCCCAAATAACTTCATCCTTGATACAAAAGGCGAGGTTAGATGGTACCTTGAGCCAAGCAAAATTTATGATCTAAAACAGCCATTTCACGCTGGCGTAATGATGGGCTTTAAACAAAATGACGACGGCGCTATGACTTGGGGATATGGCCAAAGATACGCAAAATACGACATCATGGGTAGAGAAATTTTCAACCGCGAGCTACCAGCTAGCTACAACGACTTCTCTCACTCGATGGACGTAGCACAAAATGGACACTACTTCTTACGCGTTGCAAATGCTGACTACAAAAGGGCTGATGGCAAAAACGTAAGAACAGTGCGTGACGTGATCGTTGAGCTTGATCGCGACGGCAACGTAGTTGATGACTTTAGACTTTATGAAATTCTCGATCCTTACCGCGATATCGTGCTAAAAACGCTTGATCAAGGCGCAGTTTGCTTAAACATAGACGCTAAAAAAGCAGGCCACACAGCAAGCTCTGATGAGCTTCAGTCTATGGATACACACGATAAATGGGGTGACATAGTTGGCGCAGGACCTGGACGTAACTGGGCGCACGTAAATAGCGTGGATTATGACCCAAGCGATGATAGTATCATCATCTCAAGCCGCCACCAAGATGCAGTCATCAAGATCGGCCGTGATAAACAAGTAAAATGGATCATGGGCGCTCACAAGGGTTGGAGCGATAAATTTAAAGACAAGCTCCTCCAGCCAGTTGATAGCAAAGGCAATAAAATCGTCTGCGAAGATGAGTACTCAAAATGCCCAGGATACGAGAGCGACAAAGGTGGCTTTGACTGGCAATGGACGCAGCACACAGCATTTAGGATAGATAGCAAGTCTAAAAAAGGCGAAATTTATCTAAGCGTCTTTGATAACGGCGATACAAGGGGCATGGAGCAACCAGCCATCGCTGGCATGAAATACTCTCGCGCGGTCGTTTATAAGATAGATGAAAAGAAAAAGACTGTTGAGCAAATTTGGGAGTACGGCAAAGAGCGTGGCAAAGAGTGGTATAGCTCGGTTACTAGCCTTACGCAGTATCAAGATGACCTTGATAGCGTGATGGTCTACTCAGCCGTTGCTGGCATGCAGTTTGATATCGCAAAAGGTCGCCCAGTAGGACTTCCTAGCCCACACATCGATGAGTTTGAGTGGGGTGCAAAAGAGCCAAGCATCGAGATAAAGATGACAAATGCTATGGGCTATCAGGCGTTTCCGTTTAGCTTGCAAAAAGCTTTCGAGAAATAATCTCTCTTTTTCTCCCTTTTTTGCCCAGTGCAAAAAGGGGAGTCCTTGCTATAAATTTAATCTATCAATAATAGATACAAATTCACATTCGCTCATAAATTTTAAAGCTCTAAATTAAAAATTTATATTGTAAAGATATTGTTTATTAAGGCGATAGCATATAGGATTAGCACTTATATATAAAAATATATATTTAACATAAGGAGAAAAAATGAAAAAATTTTTCATGGCTTTAGTGGTGCTGTTTGCAAGCCTTTTGCTTAATGCAGCTGAGTTTAGAGATGTCAAAGACATCACTGGTGACGTCGTAAAAGTCCCCGCAAAAGTAGAAAAGATCGCTACGCTTTGGTATGCGAATAACCAAATCATATTAATGCTAGGCGGCACGGACAAGATAGTAGCGACCACCGATCTAATCAAAAACAACAAATGGTTTGCGCACGTTTATCCTAGAATTTCAAGCATTCCAAACGGCATAAACGGCAAAGATTTACAAGTAGAAGAGCTAATCAAACTAAGCCCAGACGTCGTCATAGCCGCCGATAAAAAGAACAAAGAAGAGCTAACCAAAAACGGCTTTACCGTGCTTTATCCGTCATTTACCAATCATGCGGATATGAAAAAAGCGTATCTATCATGGCCGAGGTCATAGGAGGCGACGTGCCGAAGATCGCGGAGAAATTTAACGAATATTTTGACGGCAACCTTAAAAGAGTGCAAAACGAAATAGGTAAGATCGCGCCATCATACAATAAACCAAAAGTACTTCACATAGCCGACGGCAAAAATTTATTCAAGGTTGACGGCGCAAATACGATCATAGACGAGTGGATAAGGGTCGCAGGCGGCCAAAATGCGGTTCAAAAAGCCGGAAATATGCTTGAAATCAATGCTGAAGAGATACCAAATATGAACCCTGATGTCATCATCATAGGCAGAGCCAAAGCTCCCGAAATTTTAAAAAAGATATATGAAAACCCTATCTACGCAGACACTAACGCTGTAAAAAAGAAAAGAGTTTACGTAAATCCAACTGGCGTTTTTAGCTGGGATAGATACGGCGCCGAGGGGGCATTGCAAATTTTATGGGCGGCTAAGACTTTGCACCCTGAAATTTTTAAAGATATAGATATAGCAGCTGAGACAAAGAAATTTTATAAAGAATTTTTACACTACGAGCTAAGCGATGATGAAGTAAATTACATCTTAAACGGCTTAGACCCAACTGGAAAATAATTTATCCTTACGGCGGTAAATTTATCTACATTTGCCGCTAAATTTTAATCCATTTTCAGCCTTTACTTGTCTATCCGAACTTGCTGATTTGTTATATGCTAACTACTCTTAAATAGCTAAAAATTTGTGGGTTTAGTACTAATTAGAAAGACAAATAATTATAAAAATTTAATGATAAGAAAGAATATCCCAAAGGAATTTCCTCTGGGATTAAAAGTCTAGATATTAAAGTACGTGTATTTGATCTTGAACTTCGATTGTAGTTGTACCACTAGTATAAGTAGTATAACCACCAGAACTAGCACCTTTAGTCCAGCTACTTCCAAGAGTAAGCTCATCGTTACTATCACCATCTATTTTTAGCTTATTCTCGTTACTATCACGTAATATATCTTGAACATTGCTAGCTGTAAGAGTTAAGGTTGTCTTTTCTCCATTAGTCATATCTAGTTTTTCGATATTTTTAACATGGCTAAAGTCTATGCTATTATCAGCTACTTTTAATGTATCAAATCCGGCTCCGCCGTCGATAGTAGAAGTGTCTTGAATACTTGCATTTTTACCGATAGAGATAATATCATCTCCGCCGCCGCCACTTATCATAGAACCGCCGCTCATATTTAAATTTTTACCTATTGTAATTATATCACCGTCATCGTTGCTACCAGTTCCAGCACTTCCGTTATTTCCCCAGTCGCCGTGTATGCCAGCGTTATTAGTAAGCGTTAGGTTGTCGCCCGCAGTAATAGTATCGGCTCCACCGCCACCTTTGATATCCGCCCGGTCTTTAAGAGTAACGTTGTTTGCGATATTTACAGTATCATTGTATCCTTGGCTGCCGTCGTCCATATGGATATCAGAATCCGATACGATGGCGCCGTTTCCCATATTTAAGACATCCGCACCGTATCCTAAATCCACATGCGTATCTCCGCTAACGGTGCCGTTTATGTTTAGCGTATCGACATCGTCTCCAGTTATAAGCTGAGAATGTTCTACGGTAGCGCCCGATGCTACGGTTATAGTATCACTACCTCCGTTAAGATCGAATGTCGCGTTTTTAACAATAGCTCCGGCATTTACATTTACGTGATCTTCGCCGTTACCGTTTACTATTTTGGTTTGATACTGTCTATTGGCTATAGCGTCCGATTGATCGCCAAATACCGCTCCGGAATTTATATTTACGGTATTTTTTGTTCCTTGTAATTCTACGGTAGTTTTACTAAACGTACCTCCGGCGATATTTACGACGTCTCCGTCTCCACTATACGTTCCTCTTCCGGTACTTATCTTAGTTTCGGTAAAATTTCCGCCGTTTATATTTATCTCATCGTCTCCGTCACCGCCGGTTATTTCAGATTTTTTAATTATCCCCCCACTTATATTTATCTCATCTGTTCCTGAGCCGCCGTAAAATTTTAGGTTTGTGAGTGTTCCGTCTTTTATATTCGTTATCGTTTTACTACGAGAAGTATAAATTTCAGAGTCTGTAACCTCGCCACCGTTTATATTTATGGTATCTATATCGTTGGTATCACCGTATGAATGATCTAGTCCAGAATAAATCTTGCTGCCGTTTACCACTTTAGAACCCGCATTAATATTTATAGTATCGCTACCGTATCCGGCTATAACGTTTGAGTTATCTATTACTGCTCCAGCACCGATATTTATCTTATCATCTCCCATTTTGGCATCTATTTTACTATTTTGTTTAAATGTAGAATTTGTAATGTTTATAATGTCGTTATCGTCATCGTCGTACCAATGGGGCCTATCTACCGAGCCGGAGAGTAGTTCCGCACCATTAGTAAAGGTAATGCCGTCGATGTCGACTGTGTCATTGCCACTACCAAAATCTATTACGCCTCTTGTTATAGTTATTCCTTTTTTGAAATTTATCGTATCTACGCCGCCGCCCATACTTATATTACCCGTATCTAGATTTTCATCTATATATGCAGTATCGTTTCCATATCCGGCAGATATAGTGGCACCCCCATTTACGGTAGAGCCTTGTCTAATATAAATAGTATCGTTGCCGCCGCCCATACTTACGCTACTGCCCCCGCTTAGCGTAGCTCCGCTTTCTATATAAAGTTCGCTGTGTTTATCTTCATTATCGATATCACCCGCTTCTATCCTAGCTTTACCGTCGACGGTTCCTCTAACGTATACGGTATTGTTACCCTCGCCGGCTTTTATTCTTGATTCTCCGGATACGTGCCCGTTTATATTTATCGTATCATCGCCGCTTCCAGTACTTATCTCATTAAAATGATTTGGATTACCGATCATATTGCCATCTATATTTACAGTATCGTTTCCGGCTCCAGTTTTTATACTTCCCCAAGATAAATTTGCGCCATTTTTAATATTAACCGTATCATCATCCTCGCCGGTATCTACGCTAAGATGTTTGCTAAAAGTCGCTCCGCTTTCGATATTAAACGTATCTTTTCCGCGTCCGGTACTTATTGCGGCATATCCGCTCGTTTCTCCGGCAAAATTTACGGTATCATCGCCGTCTTCGGTATCTATCATTGTACTATTGCCTAGCTTACCCTTGATATTAACTACGTCGCCTCCCTTGCCGGTATTTATATCACTATTTTTTACCTCTGCTCCGGCTTCTACGTTTACGGTATCTACGCCGGTACCGGTATGCGTATTTTTTACTTCCGCATTATTTAAAAATTTAACTCCATCTCCGCCTACACCGCTATACACGGAATTAGCTTTGGTATTATCCACAATAATACCGCTTCTATTATCTCCGCCAAATACGTTAAGATCCGTATTGCCCTCTATAGAATTAGCATAATTAGAAAGCCTACTAGAATCGGTCACAGCCAAATCTGATGCATCATCTTGACCAATAGCTAGTTTACCATCATTGCTTACATACCAACCGTCTTTATGTTGGAATGCACTAGGAGTGGTAGGATCATCAGGAGTTAGATAATCTCTACCATCAGTATGTCTATATA